>SCVK01000326.1 GCA_004297075.1 Chitinophagaceae bacterium | reverse complement strand
AATAATTTTTTTAGAAATAAAAATGTGTATTTTGTACACGCTTAATAACCAATAAACTGCCATTTATGAATTTTTCGAAGCTTGTCAGACCCATACTCATGGGTTTATTTGCTTGCTTGTGCATTATCTCCGCGCAAGCCCAAAACAAAACCATTTCAGGTAAAGTAACTGACGCAAAGGATGGATCTCCTTTGGTAGGTGCTTCTGTAGTTGTAAAAGGAACGAAAACGGGTACCCAAACAGGTACAGACGGTACTTTTAAGATTACAGTTCCATCGTCAGCCACTACTTTGGTGATCTCTTCCATCGGTTTTGGAAACCAGGAAGTGAATATCCAGAGCAGAACCTCTGTGGATGTTACCTTATCAGCTACCAACGACCAGCTCAACGAAGTTGTGGTGATCGGTTATGGTACTGCCAAGAAAAAAGACCTTACCGGTTCTGTTGTATCGGTGCAGGCAAAAAACTTTAACCAGGGTGTGATCAACGCTCCTGACCAATTGCTGCAGAATAAAGTGGCCGGTCTGGAAGTTACCAACATCAACGGTCAGCCCGGTGCGGCTTCTACTATCCAGATCAGGGGTACCTCTTCTATCCGTTCCAACAACAACCCGTTATATGTGGTTGACGGAGTTCCTTTGGATGGTGGTACTGCCCGTCCTAACTTGGGTAATGCTTTTGGTAGCAACCCTAACTCAAACCCACTGTTGTACATTGATCCAAACAGTATCGCACAGATCGATGTATTAAAAGATGCGTCTTCTGCTGCTATCTACGGTTCCCGTGGTGCCAATGGTGTGATCGTGATCACTACCAAAAAAGCAACTGCCGGTGCCATGAAGGTAGATGTAGGTATCAACTATGGTTCTAACATCGGTTTCATGAAGAAATTCGAAATTCTGGATGCAACTGAATACAGAGCTGCGTTGAAAAAATACAACCAGCCGGCTTCTTACGATGGCGGCCAATCGGTTGATGCCATGAAAGACCTTACGCAGAGCACCTTCTCACAGAACTACTCATTGGCCTTAAGTGGTGGAAATGAGCAGGGACGTGTACGTGCTTCTATCCTCGCTTCCAATAACAAAGGCTTTTTGAAAAAATCTGCCCTTGATAAATACCTGGCTACTATCGGCGGTACCTACAAGTTCCTCGATAAACGCCTGACCCTCGATTTCGGTCTGATTGCCGGTAACTATGCCGAAACCCTGACCAGCGTATCCAATACTGCCGGTTCTACAGGTAATATTATTTCTTCAGCACTTAGCTGGAACCCAACACAACCTTTATCTGATCCGGCTGGTTTGGCTAATTTCCCAACCAACGGTTCCGGTAACCCAAGAGCTTTCCAGGACGCATATTCTGACCTGAGTAGTGTATTTACCATCTTAGGTAATATCTCTGCTACTTATAAGATCAATGAACATTTCGATTACAAACTGTTATTCGGTATCAATAGCGGTACCGGTACAAGGGAAATGAACATTGAAGGATGGTTACAGGGTATCCCAGGTGTATCCGGACAGGGTTTTGCCGGTATTGCCAACGCAAAACTGAATAGCCAGACTATCACACATACTTTGAACTACCGTACAGACATCAGCAAGAGTTTCTCTATTGATGCCTTGGCCGGTTATGAATATTTCAAAACCAATTTCTCCGGAAATGGCGTTACTGCCAGCGGTTTTAATACTAACCTGAATCAGGCAACCAGGATCAATATTCCTTACACCAAGATCATGGCCAATGCCAAAACACAAAATCCTTTCTTCTCTTATGCCAATCCACAGGCTGAATTACAGTCATATTTCGGAAGGGCTACACTGAACTATCAGGATAAGTTATTGTTAACTGTTACAATGAGAGCAGATGGTTCCAGTAAGTTTGGTGCTAACAACCGTTACGGTTATTTCCCTTCAGCAGGTCTGAAATGGGTAGCCAGCAACGAAGCGTTCATGAAAAACAATTCTGTTTTTGCTAACCTGGCTTTCCGTGCTTCTTATGGTATCACTGGTAACCAGGAATATCCTGCCGGTTCATCCAAAGAGCAGTTCGCTTTGAACTCTTATAACAATGCACCACAGGTAGTAAATGGTAACCCTGATCTGAAATGGGAAAAAACCAAATCTTTAAACTTCGGTGCTGAATTCACACTGGCAGGTGGTAAGATTTATGGTTCATTGGATTACTATACCAGAAAAACTTCTGATATCCTGTTCCAGACAACAGCTATCCAGCCGGCTCCATCTTCTATCTCTTTCGTGAATCTGAAAGATGCGAATATCATCAACTCAGGTTTTGAATTGGCTGTAGGTGCTACCGTGGTTGACAAGCCAAACTTTACATGGGATGTGAACTTCAACTATGCTTATAACAAAAACAACGTTAAGAACTTTAAAGATCCTAACACTGGTTTAGATCTGCAGGTGCAGACTGGTTTCATCAGCGGTCAGGGTGTATCCGGTACACTGGCACAGGTGATCACCAACAATAACCCTATCAACGTATTCTATCTGAAGCAATTCAATGGATATGATGCAAGTGGCAACCAGCAGATCGGAGCTAATCCAGGTCTGGCAGGCGATCCAAACCCACATAACCTGTTTGGTCTGGGATCAAGTGTTCGTATCAAGCAATTGACCTTCACATTGAATTTTGGTGGTGCGAGCGGATTCCTGATCTACAACAATACCGCTACAGCTGTAACCAATATCGCCGGTATTGCACAGGGTAGAAATATTGACAGGGCTGCTTACAACTCTCCGGAAGGTATTGCCAGTGGTGTAGGTGCTTCTACCAGGTTCCTCGAAAAAGGTGATTACCTGAAACTGAGAAACCTGACTGCCCGTTACAACTTTGGTAATAAAGGTAAATACATCAAGAACCTGTCTGCATTCATTACC
>SCVK01000325.1 GCA_004297075.1 Chitinophagaceae bacterium | reverse complement strand
TGCCTACTTTTCCTTTACTTTGCACCACTAACAAAATCACTGTATGAAACTGAAAGACATCCAGGTACTGAATGAAAAAGAAACCCGTGGCGGTTTTGGCGAA
The DNA here is from genome assembly GCA_004297075.1 of Chitinophagaceae bacterium. GTDB lineage: Bacteria > Bacteroidota > Bacteroidia > Chitinophagales > Chitinophagaceae > Sediminibacterium. Next base: position 4,193 of record SCVK01000325.1, on the reverse strand, counting down.
GGCATGTATGAAATTGGTAAAGAGAATGAAAATGTAGTGGTATTGACTGCCGACCTTGCCGGTTCTTTAAAACTCGGACCTTTTATCAAGGATTTCCCTAACCGTTTTGTACAGGTAGGTATTGCAGAAGCCAATATGATCGGTATTGCAGCCGGTATGACCATTGGCGGTAAAATTCCGTATACCACTACTTTTGCCAACTTCAGCACTGGTCGTGTGTACGACCAGATCCGCCAGAGTGTGGCTTACAGCGATAAAAATGTAAAGATCTGTGCCTCTCACGCCGGTTTAACTCTGGGCGAAGATGGTGCTACCCACCAGATCCTGGAAGACATCGGGCTGATGAAAATGCTGCCCGGTATGACCGTGATCGTTCCCTGCGATTTTAACCAGACCAAAGCCGCTACCAAAGCCATTGCAGCACACCATGGTCCGGTATACTTGCGTTTCGGTCGCCCAAAATGGCCCAATTTTACCAAAGAAGACGGCAGTGATTTTGTGATCGGCAAGGCACAGCAACTGAGTGAAGGAACCGATGTAACCATTTTTGCCTGCGGACATATGGTATGGAAAGCCATTGAAGCAGGTAGGATCCTGGAAGAAAAAGGGATCAGTGTAGAACTGATTAACCTGCATACCATCAAACCTTTGGATGAAGCAGCGATCATTGCTTCTCTTTCTAAAACCAAATGTGCCGTAACCGTTGAAGAGCATAACATCATTGGTGGTATGGGCGATGCCGTTGCGCAGGTGGCTGCCAGACATATTCCTGTTCCTATAGAATACATTGGTACCAACGATACATTTGGCGAGAGCGGCAAACCCACCGAACTCTTAACCAAGTATGGCCTGGATACTCCGTTTATTGTAGCCGCTGCTGAGAAAGTGATGGCAAGAAAAAAATAAATTGTATTACAAACTGATGGATAGTAACCGCAGCCTTTCAGCTGCGGTTTTTTATTTCCTACTTTAGTATCTTAGTTCAACGCCTGGAAAAATAATTCTACCTGCAAAAGCCCACCCTATGAATCCCATCAAAATATCGAGTGCCCAATTCGAACATAAAAATGCCGACAAGCATTATAACCTGTCGGTGATAGAAAAACTGACAAAAAAAGCGGCAGCGGAAGGTTCGCAGGTGATTGCCTTTCATGAATGTTCCATTACGGGGTATACTTTTGCCAGGCATTTATCCAAGGAACAGATGCTGGATATGGCAGAGTTTATTCCGGATGGAGAAAGTATTCAAAAACTTACCAGCATAGCCCGGGAAAACAATATGGTAGTGCTGGCAGGACTTTTTGAAAAAGACAGCCAGGATCGTTTATTCAAGACCTATGTATGTGTAGACAAAAATGGATTGGTAGCTACATTCAGAAAACTGCATCCATTTATCAATCCGCATCTCACAGCAGGTGATAGTTATTGTGTATTTGATTTGCTTGGGTGGAAATGTGGTATCCTGATCTGTTACGATAACAATATTATTGAGAATGTGAGAGCAACCAAACTCCTGGGTGCCGATATCATTTTTATGCCGCATGTTACCATGTGTACCCCTTCTACCAGACCCGGGGCCGGTTTTGTAAACCCAAAACTTTGGGAAAACCGGGAAACAGACCCTACTTCTTTGCGTATGGAATTTGACGGAATGAAAGGAAGAGCATGGTTAATGAAATGGTTACCCGCCAGAGCCTACGATAATGCCATTTATGCCATCTTCTCCAACCCCATCGGTATGGATGATGATCAGTTAAAGAACGGATGTTCGATGATCCTTGATCCTTTTGGTGATATACTGGCAGAGTGCCGGACTTTTGAAGACAGCTTTGTTACGGCTACCCTCACCCCCGAAAAACTTTCCATGGCCGGAGGAACCCGTTACCTGAAGGCTCGCCGGCCAGATCTGTATCGGGATATCATCGGACAGGATCACCAAGCGGAACAGAAAGTGGTTTGGTTACATACGGCAGAAAAAAAAGGTTAATGCTGTAATGCAATAATATGATCAAGGCCGAAAGACCCCGTTTTTTAGAAATAATAGTTACATGAAAAAAATAGTTTTCATACTAACCATTCTTTTGACCGTGTTTAATGTATCCGGTCAAACAGTTTATTCCGGGTTCATTGATAAATATCCAATTGAATTAGTTACAGACATCTCCAATGGAGGACCGGTAAAAGCCATCTATGGTGTATACAGTTACTCGGGGCAGGATGATCCCATTATCATTGACGGAGTTTTACAGAAGGGGAAAGCAATTTTTTATGAAAAGGATAAAAATTACAAAAACAGGGCATTGCTAAGCTTTGAAAATTTTGATACGCATAGTGCAAGTTTAGAAGGAACCTGGACCGATCTACGTAAAAACCGGAAACTAAAGATCAGTCTGGCAAAATCATTTGATATTAATTATGGCGATAGTGTTGAATGGACAGACAGGGAAATACTCCAGTCGGCTGCGTTGGATAACCAATATTTTAAGCTCCTTGTCTCAAAAGTAAAAGGCAGGTTTTATCCAAGTGTTACCGGCGTAAAGATATTTGAAAAGAAAACAGATAAGCTGCTGCAGAAAATTTTGGTTGAAAGTGAAAGTCTGAGTTTAGACAATATCAGTGTGGGCGATTATAATTTTGACGGTATTAAGGAATTTTCTGTTTTTGAAAACTTCTATGCCGGGCCAAACACATCAAGAATTTATTTTTTGTTTGACACTGCCAAAAACACCTACTTCAGAAGCGATTTTGCCGGTGTTTCATTAACATTCGATGATAAACAAAAGAATATTTTCGAACTTAATCAATGTTGTGGTGGGCGGCAATATACCACAGCTACCTACAAAGTAGTAAATAACAAAATGGTTCTGATAGAACAGCATTGCTATATATGGAGTGAAGAGAAGAAAAAAATGATCGAACGAAAAATGCAGGACTGCGAATAAACCTGCGTTAACCGCTACGCTTTCGTTTGCGACATCCCTTTCACCTCTGACCCATCTGCAATTGAAATTTTTACGATACCCCACAATATTCCACAGAACCAAGGTTTATACTTAGATAATTCTATATTTGAATCGAAACTTTATCCATGATCCAGACCGAACGTCTCCGCCTGCTTCCCCTCACCCATGATCAGTTACAGCAATACCTCCGTGCCGATCATTCGCTGGAGGAAGCACTGCAGGTAATGCCTATAGATCTGGTAATCTCTCCCGAACTGAAAGAAGCCATTGAACAGGCTTTTCTTCCGAACACCGCTAACCCGGAAAAAAATCACCTGTTCTGTACGCTATGGACCATCATACTGAAAGCAGAAAACCGTATGGTAGCCGATCTCTGCATTGTAGACGAGCCCAATGAAAATGGAGAGATCGAAATAGGCTATGGCACTTACGCGGCTGAGCAGGGAAAAGGGTATATGACAGAAGCCGTAGGCGGCATTATAGAATGGGCCAAACAACAGCCTGCTGTAAAAACCATTGTGGCCGGCACCGATAAAACAAATATCGCTTCCTATACCATCCTGCAGAAAAACGGTTTTGTACGATCGGGTGAAACAGAAACCGGTTTTACCTGGCGGTTAGAGATCAACTGATTTCTTTCGTAACCTATTTCAATCATCCGCAATCTCACAAAAAATATCCGACAGCTCTACCGGTTGGCTGAAAAAAGGGGAATGACTGGTAGCCATGCTATACACTTTTTTACAGGGTGTTTCCGTATACATTTTTCGCTGGATAAAAGGCGTTACGGCCCTGTCTTCTGTGCATTCAATATAGTAACGGGGTACAGTTCCAAAATTCTCTTCTGTTAATTGCAAGGGGGTAACACCGGAGATCACCGGCTCATGGCTCAATAACAACTTAGCCAGTTCCGTTATGTTTTCATCACAATCATGGTATAATCCTTCTTTATAAATTTCGGGCTGTAAAGTGGAAGAGCTGGTTGCTTCATGCAGGGTTACAAAGGGTTTTAATACACCTTCCGTATCCTGAATAGAATATTCCCTTTGTGTTTTACCATCGGGTATGAGATAGGCTGCGAGATAAATTAATTTTTCGATCCGGTCAGGTCTGTATTCAGCTGCCTGCGAAATCATGATCCCGTTTTTGCTATGCCCTACCAGGATCACTTTCCCATCAATACTATCTATCAGGCTGCAGATTTTTTCTACACCGGTTTGCAGCGTTATT
>SCVK01000545.1 GCA_004297075.1 Chitinophagaceae bacterium | reverse complement strand
GCAAGCGCGTTGACCGCGCGGGTTGCCGCATCCTGGCTTCCGGAGCCGACGAACTGGCAGACCACGGATTCGAGCTCGCCCGGCTGCTGGCGGCGTGCGATCGCCAGCAGCCGCATCAATTCCACCTCGTCCTTGGACAGGCGCTTGCAGGACGGCGGCATGAAGCAGAGTTCGCAGGGCCGGCCGCCGCGCAGGATCCTGACGAGAGCGGCGGCGCGTGCGACCAGCAGTGGGCTGTCGGCGATGCCGGGCGCTTCGTCGGCAAAGCGATAGGCCGCCTCCCAGCAATCGGAGGCGCCGGTCGCGTAGGCTGCTCCGATGAACCGGAGCAGCGACAGCGCGACGCGGCAGAAATCGTCGCAGCCTTCGACGCTCCGTGGCGTCGCCAGCGCGGCCTGGAGCGGACAGGGCTGCGATTGGCCGGCGTCCGCGGTCACAGACCCACATGCATCCTGCATCATGAACGATCTCGTCAATGCAATGTGGGACTGCCCACGAACCAGCTCTTCATTGCCATGATCCGGTGATGGTCGAAAGACTGCGCATGCCGGTCGGGCAGGATGAGGCCGGCCATGCGGAAGATCGTTGCAAGCCCCTGGACCGGCGCCAGCGCCCAATCGGCGCCGAGCGGCGGCAGCCAACGCTCGAACTGCTCGCGCGCGACATCGACGCGGTCCTGCTGGGCCGCAGCAATCGCCCGCAAGATCCCGTGCTCGCTGTCGGACATCCGAGGGCAGGTGGGGCAGTGCACTTCGATGGCCGTATGCGCCGTGCACGCGAAGACCTCGATGATGGAATCCAGCGAGAGCACGGCGTCGCCGACGCGAAAATGGTCGTACACCTCCTGGATGTCGGCGGCGGTCGGGACCGCACCGCCGCTGCGTGCCTTTGCCCGAAATCCCCAGATGAAGAGCCGCTCCGCCGCGCTCAACGCAGGGAGGTCGAGAGGTCTTGTATGTGTCGCATGATGCATTGCGCCTGTGACCTTTGGCTGCGAGCGCGCCAGAGCTGGCGCGGATGATCTGCGCCGATCGTTCTGCCACAGGCTCGCGCAAGTCAACGCTGCGAGGGCCGATATCGAGGTCTTCTAGAGTTGGGGACACGCCGGTACTGCTCAAACGTGCGCAAAGAATGTGCAGCGGGCTCATACTCTTTGCTGCGGCGGTTCATGCGGATGCGGCGGGCGGCCGTACCATATTGCGGCACCTTCACTCATAACCGCCTGCGCGCGCATCCGGTTTACGACACCTTAAGCGGAATCGAGGCATATCAGGCCTATTCGAGCGATGCTCAAGTCGCCCCCAAGTTGATT
>SCVK01000324.1 GCA_004297075.1 Chitinophagaceae bacterium | reverse complement strand
TGACGGGCGATACCTTCTACGGCACCTTTACCGATCTGTCCGATACCGATTCCTGCACCGATAGCTGCTAAACCAGCACCAATTGCGGCAACACTTCCTACTACCATTTGTTTACGTTTTAATTGTTATTGAAAAAAAAATTATGATTAATGATGTGCTTCTTCATGATGGTGTTCCTCGATCGCCATTCCGATGTACATCGCACTCAGCATGGTAAAGATGTACGCCTGCAGAAAAGCTACCAGTAACTCGATCAAACCAATAAACACCGCAAACGGAACTGCAATTACCGATGCTACCGCTGTTTTAAAGATAAAGATCAGACAGATCAGACTCAATACCAGGATGTGACCGGCAGTGATGTTCGCAAACAGTCGGATCATCAGGGAGATCGGCTTGGTAAATACCCCGATCAGCTCAATAGGTGCCAGAAACAATTTCATGCTCCAGTGCATACCGGGCATCCAGAAAATATGTTCCCAGTAACTTTTGTTGGCACTCAGGTTCACCAGGATGAACACAAAAACGGCCAGTGTCATCGTAAACGCGATATTACCGCTCACATTGGCTCCACCCGGAAAAAACGGGATCAGGCCTAAAAAGTTATTGATCAGGATCAGGAAGAAAACCGTTAGCAGAAAAGGCATGTATTTACCATGTTTCTTGCCAATATTGGGTTTTGCCACTTCATCACGTACAAACAGGATAATAGGTTCGATAAAAGACTGCAAACCTTTGGGGGCAGAAGTTACCCCACGCTTTTTGTAAGCCGCTCCTACGCTCAGGAAGATCAGCAGCAATACAATTACAGTAAATAATAAAGAAGCTACGTTTTTGGTAATGGAGAAATCCCATACTTTCTTAGACAGTTCCTTATCCAGCTCACCCGCAGCATTCACCACTTTCAGCTTGCCTTCGATCACTTTGTAATCGTAGTTGCCTTTGTAAACCACCTGCTCGTGGTGTTCGTCTACCAGGTTTTTAGAAGAAAATACTTCCAAACCCTTATCAGAGTAAAGAATTACCGGCAGGTACACCGAAGTGTGCCCCCATAAATGCCAGCTATGGTCATCCTTGATGTGTTCGAGAATCGTTTCCGTAACATTGAAATCACCTTCCTTGGTCTTTTCATGACCGGCAGCGGCGGCTGTGTCTGTTGCAGCAGCTTCATGCTGTGCATGAATTGTGTTGGAAAACAGCACCATGAATAGGCTGAAAGTCGCTACCAGTAAAGATTTTATGCATCTGCGGGCCATACCTGTTCCGAAATTTGCGGCAAAGATAGGGGGTAAGGGCTGAAAACCGGGCAGGAAAAAGGAGAAAATGGAGAAAAATATCAAGTTGTTCTGTCGCCCCTGTTTCCCTGTAATTCTTTAATTTTTTCAAGATAAATAACATCTATCTGGTCTTTGGGCCGGTTAGCCGCTTTCTTGGAGGCTATCAAATGGTTTATATGTAAAAATCTAACCATAACACCGTCAATTTCTCCCAATGCGGCCATATCCAGGCATTCATCAAAACTATATTGCTCCAATCTTTTAACACCTACCATTACATCCAGACGCAACCCATTATTCAGGTGAAAATCGGTCCAGCCGGGGATAAAATCAAGCGTTGCCAACATCGGAAAATCACCCAACCCATATGTATTAAACGCCTTTCTCAACCTTTCCCTGTTTTCCGGGCTATCTTCAATCCAGATATCCATATCACCTGTAAATCGTTGATAACCAGCATATTAGTAGCATAGCCTTCTATCATGATATACTTAACATTTTCGGTCTGAAGTGCTTTCCAGAACAGAAGAATCCCTTCATCAAAAATGTCCATGGCAGCAGGGCTATTTAGCTAAAGAATAAGGTTTGTGTGTGATCTTAGCTTTCTTGAGGGTCTGCTGAATTTTGTATAGGGTGGTTGTCATTAAAAACCGTTCTTTCAAGCTTCGGTTTAATCCGGCACGCAATAAGTCCATCTCAGCCTTTTCGTAAAGGGCATCCTGGTCTTCCTCTTTTAGTAAGTGCTTGGTTTCAGACATCATTTTATACCAATACAGCCCGCTTTTTATCAAACTGCATCTCATGCAATTTAGCATAAAATCCGCCCAA
>SCVK01000544.1 GCA_004297075.1 Chitinophagaceae bacterium | reverse complement strand
CAGAAGCCGAAGCGCTTGAACGCGCCCTTGACCGCGAAGTAGGTCAGGAAGGCGCGCGCGGGCACCTCGTCGTCGTTGGCGGCGAAGATGGCAGCGCACAGGTTGCGGAAGATCGCGTGCACGGTCTCGTTCTTGGTGTACTGGCTGAGCCACTCCTTGGTGCTCATCTTGGCCTCGGGCAGGTCGCCCGCGCGCGCGTCGGCGAACTTGGTGCCGATCTTGGCGGCCTGCTTGGTGAAGGTGCCCAGCAGCATGCCCCAGCCGCCCTTGGCGACGTTGATGACCTTGCCGTCGATCAGGAACACCGTGGCCGGGCTGGGCTCGCGGATGTCCAGCGGCACGTTGAGCAGACCGAAGGTTTCCTCGAAGACGCCGCCGCGTTCGATGGCGATGGCGCCGATGTTGACGGTGAAGCCGTCGATCTGTTCGCTCGATGCGCGGCCGCCGACGCGGCCCAGGCTTTCGACGACCAGCACTTTGCGGCCGGCTGCCACGAGGCGCGCTGCCGCGCTCAGGCCGCCGGCGCCGGCGCCGATCACGACCGCGTCGTACACGGTGGAGTGGGTGTTCATGGGTGTGTCTCCTGTTGGGTGGAAAGGGGGGCAGGTGCAGCGGCGCGGCGCAGGGTTTCCCGCGCACGCACCACCACGGGCAGATCGACCATCTTCGAGCGGTACTCGGCCGCGCCGCGGCCTTCGCGCTCGGCGGCCTCGAAGGCCTCGATGGCACCGCGCGCGTGTTCGATGTCTTCCGTCGAAGGCGAGAAACCGGCGTTCATCACCGCCACCTGCGTGGGGTGGATGCACAGGCCACCGACAAAACCGAGCTGGCGCGCCAGGCGGATGGTCTGCGCGAAGGCTTCGGCGTCGCCGTAGTCGGCAATGGAGCCGGGAAAACCGAAGGGCAGGATGCCGGCGCGCCGGCAGGCGAACAGCACCAGCTGGTTGGGCAGCATCAGCGCCTCGCGCACCGGCGCCATGCCGGCGGAGGCGGAAAAATCTTCGGGGCCGAGCATCATGCCCAGCATGCGCGGCGTGCTGCGCGCGATGGCGTCGAGTTCGGGCAGGGCCTGCACGTCCTCGATCAGCGCGATCAGCCGGGTGTGCCCGGCGGGCAGGCC
>SCVK01000543.1 GCA_004297075.1 Chitinophagaceae bacterium | reverse complement strand
GCTCTTCCGATCTGCCAGCTCGCTGTCCAGCGTGCGATGGTCGACCCGCAGCCCGCCCTCGACGCCCCAGCTGTCCTTGTCCAGCCGCTGCAGGGTGAAGACGCCCTGTTCGGTGATCTTGGTCTTGGGAATCAGCGCCTCTTCGCCGATGGCGTCGAAGTTGCGTTGCAGAGCCTGGAAGCCGACCGCGCCCTGCCAGCCGTTGCGCTCGGGCTGGACCAGTTCAACCCGGCCTTCCCAACCGTCGGACAGGAACTTGGTGCCGACCTCGTCCCCCTCGAACTCGGTGTGGGTGTAGTCGGCCCAGCCGCCGGAGAACCTGATCTTGTTGAACGGGCCGGCGTCGAGGTTCAGCTCGCCCTGCGCATCGACCCGGGTCTGCTCCAGACCGATGGTCACGTCTTCCTCGGCGGCGATGCCATAGGTGGTGTCGGTCTTCTTGATCGACAGCCCGCCATAGCCGCGGTCGCCCACGTACGAGACGCCGCCGCCATAGGCGTTGAGTTCGACGGCGCTGTTGACCACCTCGGTCTCGTCGCGCAGCGGCGTGTCCAGACCCTCGGCCTCGGCCAGCCGGCGCGAGATCTGCGCCACCGGCACGGTATAGTCCTCGCTGGTGCGGCGCAGGCCGTCGAGGCTGAACACCCAGTTGCCGACCCCGGCCTTGAACGCCGCCGAGGCCATCTTGCCCTCGTCGCCGCTGGACGCGGTCGCCAGCATCCGGCCGTGCAGCCCGTCGACCACCTCGTGCGGGATCCGGTCGTCGATGATGTTGACGATGCCGCCGATCGCCGAGCCGCCATAGGCCAGCGCCGAGGGGCCGCGCAGCACCTCGATCCGCTCGGCTTCCTGCGGGTCGGTGGCGACCTGGTGGTCGGGCGACAGCGCCGAGGCGTCGATCATGCCCACGCCGTTGGTCAGCACCAGCACCCGCGGCCCGGCCAGGCCCCGGATCACCGGCCGGCTGGCCCCAGGTCCGAAGAAGGTGGACCGCACGCCGGGCAGACCCGCGAGCACGTCGCCGATGCCGGCGGCCGGCGCGGTGTCCAGTTCGTCGCGCTTGATCACGTCGACGCTGGTGGTCGTCGAGTCCATCGACACCACATAGGGCGCGCCCGTGACCACGACCTCCGAGACCTCCTTCGGCGCCTCCGCCCAAGCCGGCGTGACCATCAGCAGGGCAAAGCCGCTGGCGGCGAGAAGGTGGGTCTTGGTCATACGAACGCCTCGGGCATACTGGCGGTGGGCTTGAATCCGCCCCACCCTGTTACGAAATAACAGGCACCGTTATGAGATAACATAACCACGCGTCAAGCGGCTTTGCTTGCCGGGCGCGCAAGAGGCAGGTAGCCAAGGGCTATGGGAACCGAGTGTCATCATGCGGACGGCGCGCATCCGGGGCTGAAGGGCCAT
>SCVK01000323.1 GCA_004297075.1 Chitinophagaceae bacterium | reverse complement strand
CAAATACATTGAAACTGAAAAAGACGAGAAACAGCGCGAGCAGATAACTCCGCACAAGCAGGTTAATTTTCGTTGGCATAGCAATTTGGGTTGTTAGTTAAAGGATTATAGCAATCTTTGTTAAATTTATAATGATTTGTTAATGCTACACTGTGATTTTTTAACATTTTATTGTAGAATTTTACCCGATGTACTATGTATAAAATACACATAGTAATAAACTAACAAATGTTATTACCAGTTGAAACCCTTTGTAGACAAGGCTTTTCAGGAAACTTGCGGTTTTGTGTACACTATTGCAGGAGTCTGCAACATTTTAAAATCGATGAATTTTAAACACGTATAGGTGTTTTTTACAATTTGAATGATCGGTTTACCATAACAACAGCCAGATCCAATAATATGGTGGTACTAAGCGGGCTAATCTTCCAGGGTATTCCACCAGGTTCTTTTCAATATCAGTATCACTACCAATAAAATCGCTACTGTAATCAGTAAGGGCAATTTCATCCACAACACAAGATACATGGGTAAGAGTGTCAAACACAACTGGCCAATAATGCCGATAACCACATTAAACAGATCCCTCCCCATCCGTTGGTTAGGTACAAAGCCCGGATCTTCCTGTATTACTGCGTTTTGCACCGGTTTCCAGTAACCCCAGGGGTTTACGGTTTTATAAAAAGCTTTCAGCACAACCATATCAGTAGCCGGCGCCGAATAGGTACCGATCAAAGAACCGGCCAATGATATGAGGAATAACCAGGGCCAGTTATACAGAGGCAGTCCGTCTGATACATAAGGGAATATCAGTGCCGCGATAATTCCACTCATCATACCCCAGAAAAAACCGCTTGCATTAAAACGCCACCAATACCATTTCAGCATATTGGCAGCGATATAACCTCCGTACAAAGCCCCTACGATCCACTGTAAAACACTGTTCACATTTTTGGCAAAAAAGCCAAGTATGATCCCGATCACTACCACCAGCAAACCTGATCCGTAATTCATCCGCATCACTTTTGTAACCGAAGCCTGCGGGTTAATATATTTCACATAAATATCATTCACGATATACGCCTGCGCCGCATTCAACGTTCCGGAAAATGTGCCCATAAATGCACCCAGTAATCCGGTTAGTACAAGACCCAGTATCCCGGCCGGTAAATAACGATTGATTACAGCCGGTAATACTTTTTCAAAATCAACCCCACCGGCCCCATTCGACAGATCAAGGGTGTGATAATACAGCAAGCCTAATACTGTTAAACCAATAATCATGGAATAACGCACGGGTAACAGTACAATAGAAACAAAGCCACTCATCTTGGAAGCTTCTTTGGGCGAACTGGCAGAGAGAATCTTCTGCATGTCATAATTCGGCGCAGGTCCGGCCAAACTGGCGAACACCCCTTTAAACAGCATCATCATAAAAAAGAAGCCAAACAGTCCGAACCCGTCTTCTGCAATTTTCACATCGGCCGCCGGCGCAATCCGGCTCCAGTCGAGCTGTAATTTCCAGGAGAAAAAAGGGTCTAACCAGCCATCCGGAACAGTTAATGATTGTTGCTGCAGGTGCTGCCCTGCAATAATGGCTATCGCGATGCAGGCAACGGTCATAACCAGGTATTTGATCAGATCGCCCAGCACAATACTGTGCATTCCTCCAAGTATGGAATAAAAAGCAGCGAACAGGGTGAAGATAATCCCGTAAAAATGAGCCACATACTGCGGCGCGATGTCAAAAGGGAGGTAGTTTTTCACTTCCGCCCAGGGAACAAAAATCTCTATGAATTTTCCTAATCCTACAAAACCATAAGCCAGGAAACCAAAACAACTCAGCAGCGCAAAAGCTACCACTACCTGGTGCGAGGCCCTGACTCCCGCCCCACTGGTACCAAAACGGGTAACCAGCCATTCGGCACCGGTATTGGCATTGGAACGCCGGAGCCATTTAGACAGGAACATCATCAGCACTACCTGGTTAAAAACGGGCCAGAGCCAGGGGATCCAGATACTTTTCATACCGTATACAAAACAGAGTGCCACCATCCACATGGTGCCGCTGATATCGAACATATCCGAGGCATCACTCATGCCCAGCAGGTACCATGGTAATTTTTTACCACCCATCAGGTAAGACTCCTTATTACGGGCCGCTTTTTTACGCAATACCCAGCCAATACCCAGCATTAATAGCAGGTAGGCAACTATAATGCTGATATCCAATACAGTAAGCTTCATAAACGATATCGAATACTCATTTTATTATGCTGGGTTACAGCGTAAACCAGCTGTTACTCTTTGGTGATTATATTACCTGAAAATGCGAAAATGATAAAAAAGTACCAGTTATTTGCAGCGAATAATCCCACCTGCCTGTCTGAAGATAAGAAATCGATCCATTCTTCGGTAACCACCGGGGGGAAGCAGACCTGAATGCTTTTGATTCAGAAAAGTAATTATTGAAAAATAAGAAGTTGCCGTAGTGCAGCAGACCTTTTGACTGCCGCCTACTGACCCAATTTTCAGAAGGAACCATGCCATGCAGAAAAAAATACTCAGAGAAATTACGCCATTAACCTCCGCCGATTGTTTTACGGTTTTTGCCCGTACCAAAACAGCGTTCGACTTTCCCGTACATTACCACGAAGAATTTGAGCTGAATTTTATCAAAAACGGGAAGGGGGTAAAACGGGTAGTGGGAGATCATGTAAAAGAGATTGGCGATTACGAACTGGTATTGATCGGCCCTAACCTGCAGCATGCCTGGTTTACCCATAAATGTAAAAGTCCGGAGATCACGGAAGTAACTATCCAGTTTCACAAGGATCTGTTTGATGATAAATTTCTGCGCAGGAACCAATTGAGTTTTATCCGTACCATGCTGGAGAACTCTTTGCGGGGTATTCTTTTCTCCTACGAAACGGCGGCTCTCCTCTCCTCCCGGCTGATGAGGCTGAGCAAAAAAGATGGCTTTGAATCGGTACATGAACTGATGTGGATCCTGCATGAACTTTCTATTTCGCGGCATTCCAAGATCCTCTCTAACTCCACGTTCAATAACATGGAGCATTTTACGTACAACAGCCGAAGGATTGAAAGGGTGATGGAATACCTGAACGAAAATTTCAAAAACCCGATTTCTTTAACAGAAGTAGCCAAACTTACCAATATGGCCGATTCTGCGTTCAGCCGGTTCTTTAAAACAAGAACAGGAATGACATTTATTGATAGTCTGACCGAGATCCGGCTGGGTCATGCTTCGAGAATGCTGATCGATACTACACAATCGGTGGCAGAGATCGCCTATGAATGCGGGTTTAACAATATCTCCAATTTCAACCGCATTTTTAAAAAGAAAAAGGGCTGCACACCGAAGGAGTTCAAGAAAAGTTATTCATCAGAAGAAAGAATCTTCTTTTAACCAACCGGTCAGAGTTTACGGCTCACCTTGGAGAAGTCTTTGGCAACAGTGGCTTTCATCACCCCCAGTGTATCTTTTCCGGCCTGTGCCATATTTACTTTGAATTCACACTCATACCCCTCCTGTTCCTCAAAATACACAACTTCTACCACCCTGAACTTCACACGGGAGGAATCATTGTTGACAGATTCATATAAAAATCCGGAGAAAGCTTTTTTCAGTCTTTCCTCAATTTCGGCAGGTTTGGGTCTTTTCTGACAGGCCAGCAGGCTTACTAATAAAAGGCAGGCAAGGATCTTTTTCATAAAAATCAGTTAATCGGCTGTTTAAAAATAAGCAATGCCTCCTCATCCGCAATGGCTCCGGGATTTTATTTTCACTGCCGGCTGTGATTTTTTAAGACGATGTGCGAATCATATATTTAAGGGATCACTACTATGGTACAACTTACTGCAGATAAGGAAGCTTTTTTCAGGTTGATTGAAGATAACAAAGCCATTATCTTCAAGATCTGCCATACCTACTGTTCAGATAAAACCCAGCACCAGGATCTGGCGCAGGAAATCATCTACCATATCTGGAAATCAGGACATGCTTTTGATCCGGATAAAAAATTCTCTACCTGGATGTACCGGGTGGCTTTAAATGTAGCCATCAGTTTTTACAGAAAAAAGTCCCGGGAACCGGATACGGTATCCCTTTCAGCGCAGGAAGAAGCACTGATGATTGCTGAAGTACCGGACAACAGATCGGATCAGTTGATCCTTTTACAGCAGCTGATCAATGAACTCAGGGAACTTGACCGGGCTCTGATGTTGTTATATCTCGAATCTAAAACCTACCGGGAAATAGCAGAGATTCTGGGTATTACCGAAACCAATGTAGCCAGTAAGATTAACCGGATCAAAGAAAAACTCAAACAAAAAATGTCACTTTAAACAGTATAGTTATGCAAGACATGGAACTTAAACAGGTATGGGAATCTTATAACCGGCAAATAGCCAAAGCCGAGTTATTGAACCTGCAATCATGGGCATTGAATATCCGTTGTTTTGAAACCCTGCAGCAACAGCGGGCCGAAAAAAAACTAAAAGCCCTGAGCCGGTTTAATACCAGGGCCGTCATCCTTGGAATCGTATGGGCAGGCTTTCTGCTGCTTCTGGCATGGGCAAACCACTTTCAAAATGTTTTTTTCTCTTTATCCGTCAGTGCCATTGCTTTGATTACCTTGTTTGTGACGGCTACCTACATCCGGCACAATATCCTGATTGGGCAGGTCAGGTACGATAATTCCGTAACCGATACCCAACAACAACTGGCCAGGCTACAGCGTTCCACTTTCCATAGCACTGCTATTGCCTGGTTGCAGCTTCCGTTTTATACTACCTGGTTCTGGAGCAGCAGCTGGATCCAGGAACAGGATCTGCGTTTCTGGTTGATTGCTTTCCCCATTACGGTACTTTTTACCTTATTGGCCGTTTTTCTCCACCGGAATATTTATGCCGGCAACCTGCACAAAAAATGGGTAAAAACGTTGATGATGGCCGGACCGGAATACAGCCATGTAGCCGCTGCAAAGGCATATCTGGAAGAAATTGATGCCTTTGTAAAAGATCGTCTCTGACATCCCTTGTACCTGTTTTGACAAGAAAGTTTTTTTATGGGGGATTATGGCTGGATAATCGGGTTTGGTATTGTATTTGCCCTACGGTTATGAATACGTATTTTTACCCCTCAAACCAACAACCGCCTGAAGCGCTTCTTACAAATATTACGTCGATCGATTCTTATTATTTTGGCTGTGATTCTGCTGGCATTCATCGCAATACAGACTGATTTTGTACAAAACTGGCTGGTGAGCATTGCTACCTCCCGTTTATCCAATGCATTGGGAACAGAAGTAAGTGTTAAAAATGTAAGTTTTTCGCTGTTTAACCGGCTGAACATGGAAGGCACGATGGTGCGTGACCAGAAAAAGGACACATTACTGTATGCCGGCCAGTTAAAAGTGCGGATCACAGATTGGTTTTTCCTGAAAGAAAAAGCCGTACTGAAGTTTGTAGGACTGGAAGATGCCGTGATTAAACTGCAACGGAAAGACAGTGTCTGGAACTATGGATTCATTGTTGATTATTTTTCCTCTCCCAATCCCAAAAAGCAGGGAGGCGGACTGGAACTGAACCTGAAGACCATTGATCTGAAGAATGTTCGTTTTCTCAAAAATGATCTTTGGGTGGGTGAACGGATGACCGTTTCTGTAAGCAGTCTGCTGGCAGATGCTGAAAATGTGGACCTAAAGAAAAGTATTTTTCACATCAATTCCTTACAGCTTGAAAAGCCTTTGATCAGTATCCAGAGCCTGGATGCCCTTCGCCCGGAATCGCTTCGTAAAAAGCCAACGGCAGATACGGGTATGTACCTGAATGCCGGAGATATCGCATTATATGTAAATAATTTTTCCATCAGAAACGGCAGCCTGTTCATTGATGGAAATACAGATGTCCCCCTTCCACATTTTGACGGTAGCCATATCCAGTTGAGCAAACTTACCGGTACGATTAAAAATATCCGTTTTCTGAAAGATACCCTCAGGGCCAATATAGACCTGTCTGTGAAAGACCGTTGCGGACTGGAACTGCGAAAGTTAAAGACACAGTTCCGTTTCACCCCACAGATCATGGAACTGGCTAAACTGGATCTGCAGACAAACAAAAGCAGATTAACCAACTACTATGCGATGCACTACAAAGACTTTAATAAAGACTTTGGACATTACATCAGTCAGGTGGTCATGAATGCGAATTTTACCGAAGCCAGGGTGAACAGTGATGACATTGCCTATTTCGCTCCGGAACTGAAAAGCTGGAAAAAAGAAGTGGTATTAAGTGGTAAATATGTGGGTACTGTTGACAATTTTGTAGTAAAGAATCTGTCTGCGCGGATGGGCAATACCAGCAAAGTAGTTGGCACATTGAGCATGAAAGGTTTGCCTGATATCAATACCACAAAGATTGAACTGACAGAGGGAACCCTGCAAACCAATTATGCCGATCTTGGAGCGCTGATTCCACAACTGAAAGGTGTTACATCGCCCAACCTCGCGGCATTGGGCAGTGTGATTTACCGGGGTAATTTCAAGGGTACCATTCAGAATTTTGTAACAGCCGGTACATTCAGTACACAATTGGGTGGTGTCAGAACCAATATCAGTTTACAATTACCCCGACGCGGAGACCCCGTGTATACCGGTTCGCTGGAGACCACCCGTTTCAATATCGGAAAATTCCTGAACGACAGCCTGCTCGGGCTGGTAGATTTTAAAGGCAGAATTGTAGGAAGCAGTTTCAATATCGACAGGCTAAAAACCACCCTTCAGGGAACGGCCGGCTCGCTGCAGTACAATGGATATACCTATACCAACATCATTACTTTAGGCACGTTTCAGCGTAAATATTTTACGGGAGAGGTTAAGATCGATGATCCGAATCTTGATTTTACCAGTACGGTAGAGATTGATCTTTCGAAAGAGTTACCCCGTTTCAATATCGTGGGCGACCTCGTTAATTCCAATCTGAAGGCCATGAATTTTACCAAAGATTCGGTGCTGGTAACCGGCCTGTTAGACGTAAACTTTACCGGAACCAACATTGATAATTTTTCGGGTACTGCTAAATTTCTGAATGCGAATGTAAAAAGCGGAACCAGTAACCTGAGTTTTGATTCATTGAATCTGGTATCTACCCATGTAGATTCTGTAAAACGTTTACACCTGGGCAGTAATGAATTTAATGCTACCATCGAAGGCAAATTCAGTATCAGGGATCTGCCTGCCAGTTTCCAGGCTTTTCTGACGCGGTATTACCCTACGTATATCAAGCAACCCAAATCGGTACCGCAAAATCAGGTATTTACTTTTAAAGTAAATACAGGTAATATTGAACCTTACCTTCAGTTATTTGATAAAAAACTGCACGGGTTCAATGATGCCAGTATCAACGGATCTGTTGATACCCGGAAAAACCTGCTGGCAGTTACCACCGCTATCCCTACCGGCGGGTATGACAATATCCGTTTTACCGGAATGGACCTGGCAGGAAACGGAAATAAAGACAGTATTTCGTTAAAGGGTACCATTACAGAAGTACAGGTAAGTGATAGTCTTCGTTTTCCAAATTCCAGAATCAATATCACTTCCAGCAATGATCACTCCGTAGTATCTATCAAAACCAGTGCAGACAATACGTTGAATGATGCAGACCTCTACGTGGATGTATACACGCTTACCGATGGCGCACGTATCCAGTTCAGGCCCTCTTCGTTTGTATTGAATGATAAAAAATGGACTATCGAAAAATCGGGTGAGATAACCCTTCGTACCAAACTGGTAAAAGCAGAGAATGTGAAGTTTACGCAGGGATTTCAGGAGATCAGTGTAGAATCGGATCATCCGGATGATGGCAGCAGCAGCAATAACCTGGTAGTGAGATTAAAAAATGTTGTATTGGGCGATCTTAGTTCCATCTTTTTCAAAAATCCGCGGCTGGAGGGTATTACTTCCGGAACGGTACAACTGAATGACCTTACCGGCAGTTTCAATGCAGCGGCAGACCTGAAAGCAGAACAGTTCCGCCTGAATGATGACTCTATTGGTTTGGTGAATATCAAAGCCAGTTATGACACCAAAACAGGTATGCTTCCTTTCAGTATTCAATCGCCCAATGAAGAATATAATTTCAGTGCCAAAGGAAGTTACAATACCAAAGACAGCACCGGAAAATCTTTTAACACCGACATCACCCTTACCAAATCAAAAATTGATTTCCTGCACATGTTCCTGTCTGATATTTTCAGTGATATCAACGGAAAAGCGACCGGCAATCTTACCATTAAAGGAGACCTGAATGCTCCGGATCTGTTAGGCAGAATCAAACTGCAGAAAGCAGGCATGAAGGTTAATTACACCCAGGTATATTATACCATCGATTCTGCTGATATCCGCTTTACGGAAGAAGGCATTGATTTTGGCCGGTTCTCCATCTTTGACAGGTATGGAAATACAGGTACCGTAAGTGGTAAACTGAAAGAAAGAGGTTTTAAGAATATGGTATTTGACCTGGACCTTGCCACCAGTAAATTATTACTGATCGATACCAAGGCACAGGATAACCAGCAGTTTTATGGCAAAGCCATCGGCAGTGCTCGCCTGCGACTAACGGGACCGGAATATGCAGCCCAGATGCAGCTCAGAGCGGAATCCAACGACAGTTCACATATTTTCATTCCCAATACAGTAAGTAAGGAAAGTGGTGTAGCAGACTTTATTGTATTCAAGCAGTATGGAACAGAGATGGAGAAAGAAAAGAACAAAAGCAATTTCAATCTCACGGTTGACCTGGATCTTACCGCTACCAACGATGTAATGATCGATGTGATACTGGACGAACTGGCCGGTGATGTGATCAAAGCAGTTGGCAACGGTAAATTAAAGATCAGGGCCGGTACTACAGAAGCGCTGAGCATGAGTGGGCGATATAATATTGAAAGCGGAAGTTATCTTTTCAACCTCCAGAACATTCTTCGCAAACCGTTTGAACTAATGCCGAATGCAGGCAACTACATAGAATGGAAAGGCGATCCGATGAATGCCGATGTACATATTGATGCCCGTTATACAGCAGAACGCATCAGTCTGGCAGAACTGGTGAGCTCTCTCAACCTCAGCCCTGCCGTAAAAGGTTATCGGGGAGATGTGTATGTGATCGCCCAGTTACGGGATAAATTGAGTAAGCCCAATATCTTTTTCAGAATCGATTTTCCCCAGGGTAGCCCGGTTAAATCGGATAATGAATTCACGCAGTACCTGAACCGGTTGGAGAGAGACCAGAACGAGATCCTGAACCAGGTAGCATTCCTTTTCCTTTTCAACTCATTTCAACCTCCGGGTGGATTAGGAACTAATAATGCCCTGTCGCCGTATTCGATTACTTCTTTAACGGTGAATACCATTTCGCAGATGCTGACCAAAAGTGTGAACAAGGTACTCTCCAATCTGCTGTTCCGTATTACCGGCGATAAGAGCCTTCGTTTTGACGTAGGTACCAGCGTTTACAGCAGCTCTAACCTGCTGGATCCAGGTAGCAGCACTACGGGCAGCAGTAGCAGCAAACTGGACCGTACCCGGGTAGATTTAAAATTCCGTTATGCTTTTGCAAATGATAAAGTAATTGTAAATCTGGGTAGTGATATTGATTTTAACTTCGGTGCCTCTTCCGCAGTTCAGGGAAATACCCAATGGCTTCCGAATGTGAATATCGAATTCATTCTCTCGAAGGATAAGAAACTCCGTTTAATCGTATTCAATAAAGCCAGTCTGGATCTGACAGGTGTCAGCTTTGGCCGGCGTAACCGGCAGGGGGTAAGTATTTCTTACCGCAAAGACTTTGAAACCCTGTTTGCCCATAAGGAGAAAGACCTTGTAATTAAAGGTCCTGCAGACAGTACCGCTAATAAGGAGAAATAAATTTATTGTATTAAGGAAGGATCGGCTTGGGAACCAGCTTACAACCCTTGAGTCTGTACACGTAAAAGTATCGCACAACACCCCCACTTCTTTTTTGTTTTATTACAACCGGCGCAACAATGGTAGTGAAGTATTGCCCATAAGCTTCCTCCACATTCAGGGGAAGATTGGAAGGCACAATCGCATAGGCATCATCGCCCAACTGCAGGGGTTTACGAACTTTGTTCAGCCAGGCAAATTTGTGTACATCCTGCAGACTGCCCACACTGATTACGGGTAATGCAGCAGCACGGGAGGTATATAATTCTAAATGCCCGCCAGGGAACCATTTTTGAATGAGTATGGGCGAAGCCGCTTTCATGGTTCCACTGGCCATATCAGTTTTCGACAATACAGCAAAAGAATCACTGAACGCCTTCCACCCGGAAAGATCCAGTGTAGGACAATATTCACCATAGTTTTCTTTGCTATGACTACCAAAATTAATGGGTGATAACCGAACCAATCCCACACCCGCTATCAGCACAATCAGCAACAGGCTGCCAGCTACTTTAATAAAACCGGGGAACAGGTTAAAAGATCGCTGCTCGAGATACAATCCACCCACAAAAAACAAAGGAATATAGGCGGGCCCGCTCCAATGTGGCAATGTCGGGTTCAGGAGAGACACTCCCCAGAATAAAAAGATCATCGGCAAACTCATACACAACAGCCAGGTGGAAGCTCTTTTGCGGTTAAACCGGATTCTTTTCCGTAAAAGTGCTACCAATGAGATAAGTATGAGAATAAATACAACAGGATTCTGGTAAGCAAACTCCCCTGCTATTTCCCTGCCCAGCATATCCCATTGGATAGTGGTATGCGTTACCCTTTCTGAATGAAACCGATACGTGATAAAATCATTGCCCACATTCCAGTAAACGATCGGCAATACACAGATAACCGTTACCAGCGCAGCTGTATACAAACGCCAGTTCAATAACCATTTCGGCCTTGTTAGTATAAGGAATAATCCAAACCCGGCCCAGAGGAACAAACCATGCACTTTGCAAAGTGTTGCCAAACCAATCATGAACCCAAGCAATAACCAGATACTGGTTTTGTTTTCTTCATTTTTGATAAAGAGATGCCCCATGATATACAGCGCACCCGTCCACAAAGGCATCTGTGGCGAATCGGGCAGAGTAAACAACCCGGCAATGATACCGGTATACACGGAGCAGTTATAGATCAATGCGGCATACCAACCCGCTTTTTCATTAGCGATCAGTTTACCGGTTTTAAAAATGAACCAGGTAGATAAAGCGGCACAGAGAATACTGCCCAACCGTAAAGAAAGATCACTCACCCAATGCAGGTTCAGCGTGGTGGCGCGTATCATCCAGCCCACCATGGGAGGATGATCAAAATGGTTCCAGTCTGGCTGCAGCGCATAGGTCCAGTAATACACTTCATCATTACCGAGTTCGATCAATGAAGCCGTGATCATTTTCACAATGGAAACGATCAGAATAAGCCACGTTACTTTTCTGGAATATGATTGATTCATACTTGTCATGCGAAGAAGCAAATACTGTGCCTCAGTAGACTTATTTACGATCTATCAGCCAGCGGATGGCCAATTCATAGCCCTTCATTCCCAGTCCGAAAATACTGCCCGCAGATTTGCCAGACACGTGCGACAGATGTCTGAAATGTTCCCTGGAATGTACATTGCTGATATGTACTTCCACAACCGGTGCTTTGATAGCGGCAATAGCATCGCCAATGGCTACAGAAGTATGCGTATAACCGGCTGGGTTCAGTACAATGCCATCATAATCGTACCCTACTTTTTGCAGTTCGTTAATGAGCTCCCCTTCTACATTGCTCTGGTAATAATGAAAAATCACTGCAGGAAATAACACCTTCAGTTCATCGAGGTATTTCTCAAACGGTACATTGCCGTAGATATCTGTTTCCCTTTTACCCAGCAGGTTCAGGTTGGGGCCGTTGATGATGGCGATTTTCATGTAGCTAAGATAGAGAAAAAAACAGCGGCAAATAAGAACCGCCATTTTGTGGGAGACCTGTAGTGTAACCTTCTGTTTCAGAAGATCCTCTCAGTTTCTCTCATCAAAATGGCGGCTGATATCTGTATCTGTAATAAAACTGCTAGTTCATCTGGTCTTTGATCATCTCAACAAACCTGTCGAAGAGGTAACGGCTGTCGTGCGGACCTGGTGTGCTTTCTGGGTGATATTGCACACTGAAAGCCGGTCTGTCTTTTAAACGGATGCCTTCGATCGAATCATCATTCAGGTTCACGTGGGTTACTTCCACATTCGGATGCTTGCGAACTGCTTCAGGATCTACTCCAAAACCATGGTTCTGCGTAGTGATCTCACACTGACCGGTAATGATATTTTTAACCGGATGATTCAATCCGCGGTGGCCATGGTGCATTTTAAACGTGGGGATATCATTGGCCAATGCCAGTAACTGGTGTCCCAGACAGATCCCAAATACCGGTATGTTCTCCGCCAAGATTTCCTTCAGCGTGGCCACTGCATAAGGCATAGCCGCAGGATCGCCGGGACCATTGGAGATAAAATAGCCGTTCGGACTGAACTCCTTCAATCGACTCAATGTTGTTTTGGCAGGATGTACGCGAACATGCGCCCCTCTGCTAACCAGGCACTGCAGAATGTGTTCTTTCACACCAAAATCCAGTACAGCTACTTTAAAAGCTGCATTTACATCACCCAGTTCATATTCCGTTGGTGTACTAACGGTGCTGGCCAGTTCCAGGCCATCCATATCAGGTACTTTGGCCAGTTCTGCTGTCAGTGCCTCTACCTCCAGTATCTCGGTAGAAATGATACAGTTCATGGCACCCTTGGTACGGATATGCGCTACCAATGCCCTCGTATCCACACCTTCAATGGCCACGATATTGTTTCTTTTCAGGTATTCATTCAGGTCGCCCTCATCGGCCATTAAACGGCTGAACTGCTCTTCCAGGTTACGGGCTATCAAACCGCGGATTTTAACCGAACTGCTTTCCACATCTGATTTACGCACCCCGTAATTACCCACATGTACATTGTTCATGATCAGGATCTGGCCGGTATAACTGGGGTCGGTAAATACTTCCTGGTAACCTGTCATACCAGTGTTAAAACAGATCTCACCAGTGGCGGTTCCTGTTTTTCCGAAAGACTGTCCGTAAAATACGTGCCCATCTGCTAATAATAAGATGGCGGGTTGTTGGCTTGGGGTCATGGGTATGTCTGTTTACGATTGCAAAAAAAATGCATCCTGCGTAATATTCCGGATATATTTTCTCACACCGGCACACAAGAAAAAAGGCAAAACCGAAAACGATTTTGCCTTTTATATCAAAAAATTAGTATCACTTATTCAGCTGCTTTTTCTTCGGTAGAACTGGTTTCTTCAGTAGCGGCAGGTGCTTCAGCCTGGGCTGCAGCTTCTGCTTTCTTAGGAGCACGTCCACGACGGGTTTTCTTAGCTGGCTCAGCTGCTTTATCCACACCTTTACCATAGATCTCGTTGAAATCTACCAGTTCGATCATGGCTTTTTCAGCGTTATCACCCGGACGGATGCCGAGCTTCAGGATCCTTGTATAACCACCGGGACGGCTGGCGATTTTCGGACCTACTACTGTAAACAGTTCTTTTACAGCGGCTTTATCCTGCAGTTCTGCAAATACCAGGCGGTGATTGTGACTGATCTGTGTAGCAGATTCGTTCTTTTTGGTTTTGGTGATCAGCGGTTCAATGTAGGTTCTCAGCGCTTTGGCTTTGGCCAAAGTGGTAACGATACGCTTGTGTGTGATCAGCTGGCTGGCCAGGTTCTGCAATAAAGCAACGCGGTGTGCTTTTTTGCGGCCTAAATTGTTGATTTTGTCTCCGTGACGCATGACTTGTTGTTTTTAATCTTGTACCGTGTCAGGAATTACAAGATGTGAATGAATAGCTTCGAGCTGTTAGCTGCGAGCTACGAGTCTTTTTTGGCTCGAAGCTCACAGCTCATGGCTCATAGCTTAGTTATCTAAATTGTCTAATCCTAATTTGTTCAGATCCATACCAAAGCTCAGACCTCTTTCAGTTAACACCTGCTCAATTTCAGAGAGTGATTTCTGACCGAAGTTTCTGAATTTCATCAGGTCTTCCTGCTCGTACTGAACCAGTTCGCTCAGGCTGTTGATCTTGGCTGCTTTTAAGCAGTTGAAAGCACGTACAGACAGATCGAGATCTTCCAGTGGTGTTTTCAATACTTTGCGCAGTTGCAGTACATGCTCATCCACCACATCTTCTTTCTTATCTTCCTTGTTATCGAAAGTGATGTTCTCATCGGTGATGATCATCAGGTGCTGGATCAGGATACGGGAAGCCTGTTTAACCGCATCTTCCGGATGGATGGTTCCATCGGTAGCTACTTCC
>SCVK01000322.1 GCA_004297075.1 Chitinophagaceae bacterium | reverse complement strand
CGGGCCGGTCATCCGGTTACGCTGGATAATATTGAGCGTTTTGTAGACGGGGCCGCAGTAAAAAGAGTAGGTGATGTTACGTTCAGTATCTGTAAAGATGTACTGGATGATATGCACCTGGTGCCCGAGGGAAAAGTATGTTCTACCATTCTGCAGTTATACAATGAAGACGCCATTGTGGTAGAACCTGCCGGGGCTTTATCGATAGCGGCATTGGATGATTATGCGGATGTGATCAAAGGGAAAACAGTGGTTTGCGTGGTAAGTGGAAGTAACAACGATATTGACAGGATGCAGGAGATCAAGGAAAGATCCCTGCAGTATGAAGGACTGAAACATTATTTCCTGATCCGTTTTGCCCAGCGGCCGGGGGCACTGAAAGAGTTCGTGAACCATGTATTGGGTCCGGATGATGATATTACCCGGTTCGAATACATGCAGAAACATAACAAAGAAACCGGTCCGGCACTGGTAGGGATAGAACTGAGATCGAAAACGGATTATGAGGTATTGCTGCAGAACATGAACCGGTTTCATATTAATTACACGGAACTGAAGCAGAACGATAATTTGTTCGGCTACCTGGTATGATGAAAAAGATTTTTCTGTATCTTCAACCTGTTGTAGAAATCTATGCCACAAAAGCAGTTATATATTACTTACCCCGTTGCAACAGCTACGCTGTTCACAACTGCTATTATTACTATTACAACCCTGTAAAGGGTTATACATTATCATATCATCTCCGGGCTTTTATAGCTGTTCTCCTGAAAAGGGAATGGCGCACAGTTTACATCAAATAATTTTCACAAGATAAGTTTCCCTATATGCAGGTATTAAAATTCGGTGGCAGTTCGGTAGCCAGTGCAGAAAACATGAATAAGGTAGTTGGCATTGTACAAAAGTCAATTGAAAAAGAGCCGGTTATCCTGGTGGTATCGGCACTGGGGGGTATTACAGATAGTTTGTTACATACAGGAGAACTGGCTTCGAAAGCCAGTGAAGAATATAAAACGGTGCTGAAAGAAATGGAGAACCGACACCTGGAAACGGTTCGCACTTTACTGCCCATTCAGCAACAGAGCGCTACCCTGAGCCTGGTAAAACAACAGTTCAATGAACTGGAAGGCATCTGTGATGGTGTATTTCTGCTGGGCGAATTATCGGCGCGTACCAAAGACAGGATCGTAAGTTATGGTGAATTGTTATCATCGATGATGATTTCAGCGAGGTTTCAATCGATGGGTATTGATCAGCACTGGCTGGATTCGCGTAAGCTGATCACCACCAATTCTAACCATGGCAATGCGGTTGTTGACTTTGTGCATACGGAAAAAAATATTCAGGACTACCTGCTGGCACACAAGCACCATTTATATGTGGCGCCGGGATTCATCTCCAGCGATGCGAATGGCAATACCACCACCCTGGGCAGAGGCGGATCTGATTATACCGGTGCTATATATGCGGCAGCCACCCATGCCAGTGCGCTGGAGATCTGGACGGATGTAAGTGGTATGATGACGGCCGATCCCCGGCTGGTACAGAATGCCAAACCGATCCAGCGGATCTCTTACCAGGAAGCGATGGAGCTATCGCATTTCGGAGCCAAAATTATTTACCCCCCTACCATACAGCCGGTGATGAAAAAACATATCCCGGTTTGGGTAAAAAATACTTTTGCACCCGATGATTTTGGAACACTGATCGAAAACGAATCTGCGGTAACGGCAGATAGTTTTATACGTGGTATCTCGAGTATCAACCGCATCAGCCTGTTAAGCCTGGAAGGAAGCGGTATGGTGGGCATTCCGGGTTTCTCCAAACGATTGTTCGAGGCATTGGCACAGGAGAAAGTGAATGTGATCCTGATTACCCAGAGTTCTTCTGAACATTCTATCTGTGTGGGCATCAATGAAGCAGATACCGAAAAAGCCAAACGTTCCATCGACCAGGTATTTGATCATGAAATTCAATCGGGTAAGGTAGATCCGCTGAAAGTGGAAACGGGTTTGTCTATTGTGGCACTGGTGGGAGAGCAGATGAAGAGTCACCCGGGTGTAAGTGGTAAAATGTTCGGGGCATTGGGCAGGAACGGGATCAATGTACGGGCCATTGCGCAGGGTTCTTCTGAAAAAAATATCTCGGCAGTGTTATCCTCTAAGGATGTTAAAAAAGCGATCAACGTATTACACGAAGCGTTTTTTGAAACCACCTACAAACAATTGAATGTGTTCATTGCCGGTACAGGTAATGTGGGCGGTAAACTGATCGGCCAGATCCGGCAGCAATTCAAATACCTGCAGGATACCCTTCGTTTGCAGATCCAGATCACCGGGTTGGCCAATAGCAAAAAGATCCTGCTCAATGAAGAAGGACTGGCTCTGGATAGCTGGAAGGAAGACCTGCAGCAGGCACCCAATGGTACCATTCATGATTTTGTACAACAGATCTGCAGCAAAAATCTCCGGAACAGTGTGTTTGTAGATGTTACGGCCAATGCAGAAGTGGCGGGCGTATATGCCGCGCTGTTGGAGAAAAGCATATCGGTAGTGGCCTGTAATAAAATTGCCGCTTCTTCCGCTTATGCTTCTTATAAAAAACTAAAATCGCTGTCGCGCGAGTTCAATACATCTTTCCTGTTCGAAACCAATGTAGGGGCAGGGTTACCCGTGATCGGAACATTGAATGACCTGCTGCGAAGTGGCGATACAGTAAATAAGATCCAGGCCGTATTATCAGGCACACTCAATTTTGTGTTTAATAACTATGATGCCACACAATCTTTTGCTTCCGTGGTTAAACAGGCGCAGGATGAAGGGTATACCGAACCCGATCCAAGGCTCGATCTGGGCGGAACAGATGTGATGCGTAAAATCATGATCCTGGCCCGTGAAGCGGGGCAGCAGCTGGAGATGGAGGATATCAGCAATGAATATTTTTTACCTGCTTCCTGCTTTGAAGGAACGGTAGCTGATTTCTATGCTGAAATGGAAAAACAGGAAGCACATTTCCAGGCTATTTACAAAGCAGCTGCGGCCAAAAACTGCAAACTGAAATTTGTGGCTACTTATGAGAATGGGAAAGCCTCGGTTGGACTGCGGCATATTCCTGCTGAATCCGATTTTTATCATCTCTATGGAAAAGACAACCTGGTATTGTTCTATACCAACCGATATCCGGAACAGCCATTGGTGATCAAGGGAGCGGGAGCGGGGGCCGATGTTACGGCGAGTGGGGTGTTTGCGGATATTATTAGGGTGGCCAGATAAATGAATCCGATCCGCCCCGACATCGCTGCGCTTGTCGACCCTCCCTGCCCAGCAGGGAGGGTTCGTAAAACATATATAATATGAAACTACTTTTTAATACAAATTTTCTTTACTCGCCGATGGATGGGGTGGTAGCTGTGCATGCACCGGCTACGGTGGCCAATATGGTCTGTGGCTTTGATGTACTGGGCTTTGCGGTGAAGGAACCCTATGATGAAATGTATATCCGTTTTACAGACAAACCGGGGGTTACCATCATTAACCTGGATGCCTACAACTTACCCACGGAGCCCGAACTGAATGTGGCGGGTGCCGCTTTGCTGGCCATGCTGGAAGAGATCCCGGAACCCATCGGTTTTGAGCTGAGCATCTGTAAACATATCAAACCCGGTAGCGGCGTAGGTTCCAGCGCGGCCAGTTCGGCGGGGGCGGTGGTGGCGGCCAACCGTTTACTGAACGACAGGTTCAGCAAGCAAGACCTGGTTCGCTTTGCCATGAATGGAGAAAAAGTAGCATCGGGCGTGAAACATGCCGATAATATTGCTCCTTGTATTTACGGTGGTGTTACTTTGATCCGCTCCATTTTTCCGCTGGATATTGTGCCGCTGACGGCACCGGAATTGTATGTAACCATTGTACACCCGCAGATAGAAGTAAGAACAGCAGATGCCAGAAGTATCCTGAAACAACAGGTATTGCTGAAAGATGCCATCCGCCAGTGGGGCAATATTGCCGGATTGGTGGCCGGACTGCTGCAGAAAGATTATGCACTCATTGGCCGATCACTGGAAGATGTATTGATAGAACCGGTAAGAAGTATCCTGATCCCGGGTTTTGATCAGATCAAGCAACTCAGTAAAGAAGCAGGCGCACTGGGCGGAGGTATTTCCGGTTCGGGTCCGTCTATTTTTATGCTGAGTAAAGATGAAGCCACTGCCAAAGCCGTAGAACAACAGATGCATAGCGTTTACGAATCATTATCACTGGATCACCATACTTATGTAACCACGATCAATGATACCGGTGTACGTTTTGTAAACCAGTAATATTGACCATTCACCATTGACCATTCACCATGCACTACTATAGTTTAAACAAACAAGCCCCTAACGTCAGTTTCCGCGAAGCTACTATCAAAGGACAGGCACCGGATAAGGGGTTGTATTTTCCTGCAACCATTCCAACAATAGATCCACTGGTGATCAGGAATAGTAACGACTATACCAAAGAAGAACTGGCCATGCTGGTGATGCAACCGTATGTGGGTGATACCATCGATGAAAAAAGCCTGTTCCGCATTGTGTCAGAAACCATCGGGTTCGATTTTCCGCTGGTGACAATCAATGAGCAGATCTCTTCGCTGGAATTATTTCATGGGCCTACCCTCGCTTTTAAGGATGTGGGTGCGCGGTTTATGAGTCGTTGCCTGGGTTATTTCTCTCAACAGCAAAAAGGAAAAGTGACTGTGCTGGTAGCCACTTCAGGCGATACGGGCGGTGCCGTAGCCAATGGGTTCCTGGGTGTAGAAGGTGTGGAAGTGGTGATCCTGTATCCTTCGGGTAAAGTGAGTCCTGTGCAGGAGTTGCAGCTTACTACCTGCGGACAAAATATCAAGGCCCTCGAAGTATCCGGCAGTTTTGATGATTGCCAGGCCATGGTAAAAGATGCGTTCATGGATGCTGATCTGAACAAAGCACTGCAACTTACTTCGGCCAATTCTATCAACGTGGCGCGCTGGTTGCCGCAGCAGTTGTATTATTTCTTTGCGTGGCAGCAATGGCCCGACAAGGCCCGTCCACCGGTGATCGCTGTGCCCAGCGGTAATTTCGGGAATATCTGTGCCGGTTTACTGGCGCATGTGAGCGGATTGCCGGTGCAACATTTTATAGCTGCCTGTAATGTGAACGATGCGGTACCCGAATACCTGCGTACCGGGAGCTATGCAGCTAAAACCGCGGTGCCTACCATTTCCAATGCGATGGATGTGGGTAGTCCGAGTAATTTTATCCGTGTGATGGAACTGTTCGGCAACCAGTACGAAACGATCAAAGAAAAGATCTCAGGATATACGGTTACCGATGAACTTACCCGTCAAACCATTGCCGATGTATACCAGCAGGAAGGGTATATCCTGGATCCGCATGGGGCCGTTGCGTATTATGCGCTGGCAGATTATTTCTCACAGCATCCGGAACAAAAAGGATTTATTCTAGAAACAGCGCACCCCGTTAAATTTCCTGATACAGTAGAAGCCATGATCGGGAAGCAACTGGAAGTACCGGCCGCCGCGCAGCATTTATTCGCACTGGAGAAAAAGAGTGTATCCATGAAAGCTTCTTTTGCAGCGCTGAAAGAGTGGTTGCTGCATGCTTGATAAGGAGTTCTGTTTTTTCATGACTAACACTCGGGACTAAAGTCCCGGAGCCAGTAATCAAATAATCTTCTTATCCACGCCCTGAAGGGCGTGGCAATATTTTTGGTTAATATGGTCTCCAACTACCACTTTTTTTCATACTTGCAGCTATTCTAAAAGTCTGCTGTCGGTAATCAAATGGTTTTCTTAATCATCCCTGAAGGGCGTGGCAATATTTTTGGTTAATATGGTCTCCAACTACCACATTTTTTCATACATACAGCTATTCTAAAAGTCTGCAGTCGGCAATCAAATGGTTTTCTTAATCATCCCTGAAGGGCGCGGCAAGATTAATTAGTTGTGTTGTTTACAGTTGGTGAAGTTTTCTATTGCCACGCCCTTCAGGGCGTGGATACCCTATTCTCTTTGATGATAGAGCCGGGTTTTAACCCGGCGTGTGTACTATCCAAAAGCTGCTGTTCCTTTTTCTTCCTGATATATTTACTAACTTACTGTTTCAATCAAACAGCTGTTATGTATCAACTGCCTGCCTCTCCGTTAGCCCGGCTACTGTTCCTATGGCTGCTCTGTCTTCCTTTTCAAACAGATGCGCAATCCTCCGCCAGGCTGGCTGTAAAAGGATTACAGGCACCGGTAGAAGTGCTGCGCGATCAATGGGGGGTGAACCATATTTATGCAACTAACCAGCACGACCTGTTTTTTACACAGGGCTATTGTGCCGCCAAAGACCGCCTGTTCCAGTTCGAGATCTGGCGCAGGCAGGCAACGGGTACAGTGGCAGAAATACTCGGTCCGCGCGAACTGAAACGCGATATCGGCACCCGCCTGTTCCTATACCGTGGCGATCTGAAAAAAGAACTGAACCATTATCATCCGCAGGGCGAAGCCATTATCAAAGCCTATACCGCCGGGGTGAATGCCTATATTGATGAAGCGCTGAAAAAGCCGGAACTGTTACCGGTAGAATTTCGTTTGCTGAAGATCCAGCCCGGTAAATGGACACCCGAAGTAGTGATCTCGCGCCATCAGGGATTGTTGGGTAATATCACCGAAGAACTCAATATTGCCAGGGCAGTGGCTAAAGTAGGCGAAGCCAAAGTAAAGGAACTGGCCTGGTATCATCCCAAAGAACCTGTGTTGCAAATGGACCCTGCTATCAATACAGCGTTACTCTCGCAGAACATACTGGAACTCTATACCGCTTATCGAAAAGACATCACATTTGAAGCCGGCGATATTTCCAAAACCGCAGAAGACCCGCAGGCTGTTTTGCAGAAACTGAATCAACCCAAACCCTTTGTGGGGGAAGAACCGGTAGAACATGGAATGGAAGGAAGTAATAACTGGATCGTGAGTGGCAGCAGAACCGCCAGCGGATATGCCATGCTGGCCAATGATCCGCATCGCAAAATTGCCGTACCCTCCCTTCGGTACATGGTGCACCTGGTGGCACCGGGCTGGAACGTGATCGGTGGCGGCGAACCGGTGATACCGGGCGTATCCATCGGCCATAATGAAGAAGGTGCCTGGGGATTGACCATTTATGAAACGGATGGAGAAGACCTCTATGTATACGATCTCAATCCCCATGATCTTAGCCAGTACCGTTACAAAAACCAATGGGTGAGTATGAAAACGATCACCGAAACCATTGCCGTTAAAAATGCAGCTGCCATAAATGCTACCTTGCGCTATACGGTGCATGGGCCGGTTACCTATATCGATTCTGTTAACCACAAAGCCTACGCCGTGCGTTGTGCCTGGCTGCAACCCGGTGGGGCGCCTTACCTCGCTTCGCTGCGGATAGACCAGGCCAAAAACTGGGAAGAGTTTCGGGAAGCCTGCAAATACAGTCATATACCCGGGGAGAATATGATCTGGGCCGATAGAAAAGGCAATATCGGCTGGCAGGCCGTGGGTATTGTACCGGTTCGCAAAACGCATAGCGGACTGGTACCCGTGCCCGGCGATGGACGTTATGAGTGGGATGGTTTTCTGCCCATCAAAGAAAGACCGCACCTGCTGAACCCCGCCAAAGGATTTTTTGCCACTGCCAACCAGAACGTAACGCCCAATGATTACACACACTGGAACGCGGTAGGATATACCTGGGCCGATCCCTTTCGCGGCAACCGCGTAAATGAAGTGCTGGCTGCTGATAATAAGATGACGATAGCAAAAATGCAGTCCCTGCAAACCGATTACCTCTCGCTGCCGGCCAGAACACTGGTGCCCATGATCAAAGATCTTTCTTTTGAGGAAACTTCCGTACAGCAAGCCGCTACGCGATTGGCGGGATGGAATTTTGTGCTCGATAAAAACAGTATCCCCGCCGCCATCTATGGTATGTGGGAAAGACAGTTGATGTTACTCGCCAACAAAAAATTTGTGCCCGGTCCCATCAAAGGACTGATCAATATCCAGCTCAGCAAACTGATCGGCTGGTTACAACAGCCCGACAGTAAATTTGGTGCCGATGCCTTGGCAGGCAGAAATGCTTTTCTGAAAGAAGCTTTTGTTACTACGGTAAACGAGTTAACCAAAAAACTCGGCAGCTCCATGGATCAATGGCAGTATGGGCAAGTCAAAAACAAACATGTGCTAATTACCCATCCCTTAAACACTGCGGTAAACGAAAGATGGAAGAAGAAACTGAACCTGGGTCCGTTGCCCCGCGGTGGTAATGGGCATACGCCCGGTGCCAATGGCGGACTGGATAACCAGTTAGCCGGTGCCAGCTTCCGCCTGATTGTGGATACGGGCGATTGGGATCAGGCGGTCATGATCAATACCCCCGGCCAGTCGGGCGATCCGTATAGCGATTATTACCGCAACCTCTTCCCACTCTGGGCCAATGACCAATATTTTCCGGCATACTACTCAAAAGATAAAATTAAAAAAGTAACCACCGAAAAAACCAGTTTAGCACCTCTAAAATAACGCTGCGAAACCTCTCCGCTCTCCCGTTTTCTGCGGTGAGTGGAGTTTATGCCAACCGGGAGACCAGGAGAAGCAGTGATTTCGCAGAGATGATAAAGACTATTATGAAACTACGTTTTGCTTTTTACCTTGCTTTACTGTTAGTGATCATGCATTCAGTAAACGCCCAACAGAAAACCTACTGTAATCCCATCAATATCGATTACGGTTATTGCCCCATCCCCAATTTTACCGAGCAGGGAAAACACCGCGCCACCGCCGACCCGGTGATCACGCTGTTCAAGGGCAACTATTACCTCTTCTCCACCAACCAATGGGGGTACTGGTGGAGTGCCGATATGCTGAAATGGAATTTTGTACCGCGCAAATTTCTCAAACACTGGCACAAAGTATATGATGAGTTATGTGCGCCGGCTACCCTGGTGCTGGGCGATACCTTACTGGTGATCGGCTCTACCCACGAAAAAACTTTTCCCTTATGGATGAGTACCAACCCGCAGAAAGATGAATGGAAAGAAGCGGTAGATTCATTTCAGGCCGGTGCCTGGGATCCGGGCTTTTTTGTGGATGAGGATAAACGGGTGTACCTGTATTGGGGCTCGAGTAATTTCTATCCTATTTACGGACAGGAAATAGACCGCAAAACCTTACAACCCATTGGCGAGAAAAAAGAACTGATCCGTTTGCATGACGACGTGCATGGCTGGGAGCGTTTTGGCGAGCATAACGATAATACTTTTCTCAAACCCTTTATGG
Source organism: Chitinophagaceae bacterium (assembly GCA_004297075.1). Taxonomy (GTDB): domain Bacteria; phylum Bacteroidota; class Bacteroidia; order Chitinophagales; family Chitinophagaceae; genus Sediminibacterium. Next base: position 16,726 of record SCVK01000322.1, on the reverse strand, counting down.
AAGGCGCCTGGGTAAACAAACACAAGGGGAAATATTACCTGCAATACGGGGCGCCCGGTACCGAGTTCAGCGGGTATGGCGATGGGGTATATGTGGCCGACCAACCCATGGGTCCGTTCCGCTATCAATTGCACAATCCTTTCTCGTACAAACCCGGTGGATTTGCGAGAGGGGCGGGGCATGGTGCCACTTACCAGGATCTGTATGACCAGTGGTGGCATGTATCTACCATCGTAATTGGTACCAAGAATAATTTTGAAAGAAGAATCGGCATCTGGCCCGCACAGTTTGATCAGGATGGAATTCTATCGGCCAACACCGCTTTCGGCGATTATCCGCATTACCTGCCATCATCTAAAGCAGATCATAGTGCTTCACTGTTTACCGGGTGGATGTTATTGAATTACCAGAAGCCGGTAAAAGTATCTTCCACACTGGGCGCATTCTCGCCCAACCTGTCGGTGGATGAGGATATCAAAACCTACTGGAGCGCTGCCACTGCCAACAAAGGCGAATGGATCCAGACCGACCTGGGTGCGCTATCTACCGTACGCGCCGTTCAGATCAATTATGCCGACCAGGATGTAACGCTGATGGGCAAATACACGAACACCTATCACCAGTATAAATTATATAGTTCTGTAGATGGCGTACAATGGAAACTGCTGGTGGATAAAAGCAATAACCAAACAGATATACCACACGAATATGTAGAACTAACCACAGCCGTACAAACCCGTTACCTTAAACTTGAGAACATACACATGCCAACCGGCAAATTTGCCATCAGCGGTTTTCGTGTGTTTGGAAAAGGAAAAGGTGCCGTGCCGGATGAAGTGAAACATTTTGTGGTACTGCGTGGCGAGAGTGAGCGGCGCAACAGCTGGCTAAAATGGGAAGTGAACCCTACTGCAACAGGGTACACCATTTACACCGGTACCGCACCGGATAAATTATATACCAGCATCATGGTATATGGCGCCAATGAATATTATTTCTCTGCCATGGAGAAGGACCAGCCTTATTATTTCCAGATAGAGCCGTTCAATGAAAACGGCATTGGTAAAAGAACGGTGGTTGTGAAAGTGGAATAACCCTCTGCGAACCCTCTGCGTTCTCTGCGGCTCTGCGGTGAATGGTGAATGGTGAATGGTGAGTGGTCAATGGTGAATGGTCAATGGTGAATAAGGAGCCTGTTGTTTTGTTGATCAGTTCACCAACAACGGTGTGAGAAAAAATAGGTTAATAAGTGTTAGCAGCAGCTTTTTTTGAACACAACATTTAAATTGTTATTGCAGGTAACTTACATAAAAAAACACTTTATATGAATTTGGCCACCTTATTTATCATTGTTTATATTGCTATCGTAATCATATTTCTACTAATGCCGAAAAGAGCTTTTCATAACCTTATTAGAAGAGATATAGACAAAGATTTTAAACCCGAAAACAAAGGCTTTGTTTACAGAGGTGTAGGTTATTGGCGCATGGTAATATTGGGCGGCGGTATTGTTGCCGTGATACTTACATTCCTTATTAAGCTTATTTTTTATTAACTTATTGGTCTAACAGGTATATGGTTACCTCAGGCAACCAATAACGGTGTGATCTCTGCGAACGCTCCCTGTTCTCTGCGGCTCTGCGGTGAATAGTGAGTTGTAAGTGGTCAGTGGTGAGAAAAGCAGGTAGTAGCGGTTTCCCTTCTCCGAAGAGAAGATGCAACAATGAACATAGACCAGCCCCCTTACACACCCTCCTGCCTTTTTAGAAAAGGCAGGAGGGTATTGTAAGGGCTTCACTCCTTATTTACTGTCGGCCACATACTCTAAAATATCGGCCGGCTGGCAGTCGAGGGCTTTGCAAATGGCTTCGAGGGTGCTGAAACGGATGGCTTTTGCTTTCCCGGTTTTTAAGATGGAGAGGTTGGATAAGGTAAGATCCACTCTTTCAGACAATTCATTCAGAGAGATTTTCCGTTTGGCCATCATTACATCTAAGTTGACAATAATCGGCATAGTTTATACGGTTAAATCGTTTTCGTTCTGGATCTCCACTCCTTTGGCAAATATCGCGGCAATCACATAGATCACCGCAGCCATTAAAATAAATGCCTGGCTGTCTGCCCAGAAAGGGTTCAGCGGGCTGCTATCGTACCCATAATGTATCAGCGATTTGGCCGTTTGCCGCCCGATATAACTGATGAGCCCGATCGAAAAAGTGTAATAGCTCAGCTGTGAGATCTGTTCAGACACATAACTGTTAAAGGGTTTGGCAAGATCCAGTTTGTGGATGAGACGGATAACGATATAAAACAGGTGCGCTTTTAACAGGGCAATGGCAATGATAAAACTATACATGCCGTAATAAGCCCATTGGCTGCGATGGTACAGGGTACTGAGGTCTACCTTCTGGTATAAGTACTGTACCACCGAAGGTTTGAACAGGCTGTAAATAAAATTAACCAGTATGGCCCCTGCCTCAATACAGAGCCCTACGAAGATGATCCAGGTTATCACCTGCAGGATCTTGAAGAGAATGTTGGTGTTCTTTGTCATGGTGTGTGAAGTTTAAATAATACTGCAATAATAATAAATATTTATTGATAAACAATAAAAATAAGTCTTTTTTCGAAAAATAGAGAATTGTGAGTGCTGAGTGGGCAATGGGGATCTGTACAGGTTACCTATAAGACAGATATCTCCGGATTCCCTGCCATTAAGCCCCTGTAACATACCGGATCTGCCCTGATCAACACCCAAAAACCAGCCTGTTGCAACGTATTGATAATCCGCAGGTAACCCGTAGATAACCCGCAGATAACCCGCCTCTTTAAAAGGATGGGTTATCCGGGTAAGGTCTCTGTATAAATCACCTGTTATGGCTGAATAGGCACCCTGTGAGCGTGCGGGAGGGGTAGTGGCATTGGTGAAGCAGGCAGCACTGTGTTAAACCTGGCGATTATCGGGTAGATAGGGTATGATAGACTGGTAAGGCTGATGGTACAGCAGGTATCGCACGGTTTTTGCAAGGGCGTTGTGTATAGAAGTACCCAGGTAGTATTGGCCATTGGTTTTGTAAAATGTAATAAGGTTGATTCTCAATGGATTGGTAATGCTTTAGTACTTCTAAACGAAGAGTGCCAGCTGGGAGACGCTTTGGCGAAGGGGATTAGCACTACAGCATTCGATGGCCTGTACTATAATTTTCTCTATATTCATTTGCGATAGTTATACATGCAAAGCCGGACTAAATAGCGGTACCAGTGCAATAGTTTAGCGGTATAACCAGGTTGTGCGTCATACATTGCTCGTTCTCCTAATTTCAAATGGCCCCAAACTTTAAACAATGAAAAGATCCTGTTTTCTTCTTTCGCTTATGATTTTTACTGCGATAGCTGCTTCTGGACAATCGAAACAAAAAATAATTGATGATTATTTTAACGCATTAGTGAAAAACCAACAATTTAGCGGCAATGTTTTAGTAATTGAGAACAATAAAGCTGTGTATGAAAAATCTTTTGGGTATGCTGATTACACCACCAAAACACTGAATACACCAGGCATTACTTTTCCTATTGCAAGTATTTCAAAGATCCTTACAGCAACAGCAATTCTTCAGTTAAAAGAAAAAGGGTTATTGAAAATAACAGGTGCCGTTACCCAATATTTACCAGAATTTCCTTATTCTGAGATAACCATCAGGCATTTGCTTTCGCATACTTCGGGACTACCACCTTACAATGCATTTTTTGACAAAGACAAAAAAGTAAACCCGGATAAAGTTTTCACAAACAAAGATTTTTTACCTGGAGTTATCGCAAATAAACAACCTTTAATTTACCAGCCTGGCGAAAATGGGAACTATGACAATATAAATTTTCTGGTATTAGCTCTGATTGTTGAGAAGATTTCCGGGCTTCCTTATAAAACGTATATTGAAAAAAACATTCTTAAACCTGCGGGAATGAATGAAACCTCATTCTTTCCCTTGCCCCAACAATTCAGCGGAGCCCAATTTAAAAACTACGCCTATCCACATGTGTATTTACATATGTATGACACCATACCTGTAAAATCCAATTCCATTCCTTATGTAAGGGAGTATTGGCATTCATATGGTTTTAACGGGTTTGGCGATTATATAAGCACAATCGGAGATTTATGGAAATTTGACAATGCCATGTATCATCATACATTACTCAAACAGCCAACTTTAGACGAAGCATTTGTACCAACAAAACTGAATAATGGCCAGGTAAATAAAGATGTATTTGGGTTAGGATGGGAAATTGAGAAGGATTCTACGATGGGGAAATTGGTATATCATAGTGGAGCTGCTATGGGGTTAAGTTCCAATATTCTCCGGAATGTTACCAAACAGCAAACCGTTATTTTATTTGATAATACACATTTCAACGCCCATGAGAACGCCACAAAAGTAATGATGCTTTTAAACGGGAAAAAGGTAGAGCTGCCGAAAAAAAGTGTGTCCAGGATTTATGGAAATGTGTTGTTTAATAAGGGACCGGTTGAGGCTAAAAAAGTTTTGGAAACCTTACTGAAAGACACTACTGATTACTACATGAGCGAAGACGAGATGAATTCTTTGGGCTATGATTTTATGGGAAGCAGTAACCCTTACCATTTACCCGAACAGCATTTTTATAAACAAGCCGTTGAAACACTCAAAATAAATGTTGATCTGTTTCCCGGCAGTTGGAATGCCTACGATAGTTACGCCGAGGCGCTTTTAGGTAACGGGCAAAAAGAAGAAGCCATTAAAATGTATAAAAAATCGATAGAATTAAATCCTAAGAATGAGGGTGGGAAAAAAGTATTGGAAAAACTTTTGCAATAAAATCTAAATCAAGGTATAGTGGTACGAACGCGGAACAATAATATTTGCCAAAACGTGGATAGAAACGATAACATCAGCCCAGTGCCGGCAGCAGCAATAGTTCTGGCTCTGGGTTGTATGTTCAGCTTTAGTTTTTAACTGCCATTAACATCAGCTTTGCAAAAGTTGAGCCGATGAACATAGCCCATCGGCTATAAGAATTCTTATCCGGTTTCAGTAATTTGGCTTCAGCTAATCGAGTCAACAGTGGCTAAGCAAGCGACAGAATATATTTCCCAACCTTCGCCAAGCCCTGGACGTTAGGGGCAAGTTTAACACGAAACGACCACAGAATGAATTACGAAGAAATTGCCGAAAAAATAATTGGACTGAAAAATGCAGACTTAGCATTAAGGGACAAACTTATTAAAAGCGGACAAATAAGCAACGGATACAATGAAGAAATGAATGAATTGCACAACAGGAATGCAAAAAGCTTAAACGAAATAATTGACATAATCGGATATCCGACAACCGATAAAGTAGGCAAAGAAGCAAGTGAAGCAACTTGGTTGGTTATACAACATTCTATCGGACAACCTGACTTTATGAAAAAGTGCGTGAAATTGTTGGAAATTGCTGTTAGTGAAAACAAAGCCAACTCAAAAAACCTGGCTTATTTGGCTGACCGGGTGGCTGTATGTGAAGGGAAAGCACAACTTTACGGAACTCAATTTGACTGGGATGAAAACGGAGAATTAAGCCCAAACGATTTTGACGACTTGACAAAAGTAAACCAAAGGCGAAAATCTATCGGACTCAACTCACTCGAAGAACAGATTGACATTATTCGAAAACAAGCGAAAAACGAAAATCAAACACCACCGACAGATTTTAAAAAGCGAAAAGAAGAAATTGAACAATGGAAAAAATCAGTTGGTTGGACAAAATAAAACCAGCCACTAACATCGGTTTTCTGCTATACCGGCTGACACTTCTCGCCTCAACGTTTGTAATTCTATTTAACTTTGGTAAGTTATTTGGCTGACGAGTTATGAATACCAGCGCAGCAGAAAGTCTTCACCGTTAGCGGTAAAGCAAAGTGACACCTTGCATTTAGAAACGAAGTTTCAGAAAACCTAACAAAGTGTCACTTGCCTCATTTTTAATTACGCAGTAAACACAGGTTTCGATAGAAAGTAAACTGCTTTTCTAACTGGTAAAACGCGTTTTTCGTTTCTGTTTCCATTTCGGAGTTTTTAATGAATTCAAAAACCGCCTCGCCTTTGGCAACCAGTTCATCGATCGGATGATTCAGGTTGTAAGGAGGGACAATGGACTCTTTCAGTTCTTCTGCTGAAAAATCCTGGAACTTGGTTCTTGCAGTGTTTCGTTCTGCTGGCGTTGTTGACAAGCTACTTCTGTTCGCTTGCGAACTGTTTTGATCTGTGGAATTCATTTACAGATTATTTTATTTGGCAGGAATTAAATACGGTTCTGCCTTTCCCGTTGAATTCCACCTCTGAAGGCAGTGGGCGCATTAACGCTCCACACGGGGGTACAGAACCGCGTATCGCTGCAGTACAGAAAAGCTTGCATTTGAATAGGCAAAACTTTCTCACCCTCAGTAAATGGAATTCAATGCAAACCTACTATACAATCTGATATTCAGCAATATGCGACTTTTTTCTATGCCATGCAAATATTCATAATTACCGCACACATACCGCTAACATTGGGTTTGCAAAAGTTGGGCTTTTGAATGAGGCCATTGGGCTGTAGGATTTCTGACCAGGCTTCAGTAATTTGGCTTTAGCTAATCGAGTTTATAGTGGCCAAGCGAACGACAGAATAAAAAATTCCCAACCTTCGCAAAGCCAAGAACGTTGGCTGCAATACTAATATGAATAAGGGTGAAATAATAGAGTACTTAAAGGTCACTATCCCAACAGCAATAGCTTTAGTTGCTGCGATATTTTCAATCTTGACTTATCGAAGAAACCGGAGATTTGACAATGAAAATTATATCTATAAAACCAAACAAGAAAACTATTCAAAAATTCTGTTTGAGCTTGGTTGTGTTATTGACTTATTACAGAAATACATAGCAGATACTGAGAAATTCTTGCAGGATCAGAATGATCTTGACGAAGAATTATACAATGAAGAAGAAGATACTCTTTACGAGTCACTTGAGAAAGTCGAAAATTCAATTGCAATTTTTGAAAATCTTGCAATCGCCAATTCGCTCGTAATCCCCAAATCTGTGTTAGAAAAAATTGACTCGATTACCGACTTGTTGAACGATTCAGAAATTCCAGAGCCAAGCGATAAAAATCTCGATCGGCTTTTATCTAAACTTGACACTGAAATGAATCGACTAATAGATTTTGCAAATGAATTAAACGAAATAATTAGAAGTGACTTAAATGTTGAGGAGCTTAATTTTTATCTATACAAGAGGCTCAAAAAATAGCAGTACTGCAGCCAACATTGGTTTTGTAAAAGTTGAGCAGACGAACATCGCCGATCAGCTGTAGGAATTCTGACACGGCTTCAGTAATTTGGCTTCTGCTAACCGATCTATAGTGGCCAAGCGGACGACAGAATATAATTTCCTAACCTTCGCAAAGCCCTGAACGTTGGCTGTAAATTAAACAGATATGGTACATTATTCAATAGATAAAAACAGCAGGACTATTGTCTATTACTTTAGCACATTTGTTGCCATATTATTAACCCCACTTCTTAATCTATTAATAGAAGAATTAGCTAAAACGAATCAAGCTTTAGAATTTATTAAAAACTTTCATTTAACCGGATTTATTATTTTCGGGTTGCTTCTTTTTTTATTTAAAAAATGGATGTGGAAAAGTAAAAACCTTAGCGGAATTCCTAATTTAAATGGGATTTGGGAAGGACATTATGTTCGTTATCAAGATGGCGCACCAGAAATGCCAATAAGTGAGATAAGAGAATTGTTTATAAATAAACCCGACGAAAATAAAATTCAAATTATAATTGAGCAAGATTGGCTTAAAATGAGCCTTATATATCAATCACAGGCTTCCGAATCGATATCTACTGTCATTGACTTAAAAATTGAAAATAGTAAAATATATACTTTGCAATGGATTTTTGATTCGAAAGAAAGAACTGGAATTACCCCTTCAAATAAATATGGTATTGGTACTTCAACAGCCAGAATCAATGTTCTTGAAGACAAAGAAATATTGGAAGGGACATATTTTACACAAAAGGGTAAAAAGGGTTTTTTTAGAGTAAGAAAAGTCAATATCCCTTCAAAAAAGAAAAGTTGGTGGTAGATTTAAGAACGGTTGCTAAATGAAAGGCAAAAAAATAGCTTAGTTTCATTATCTTCTGATAAGAGGAGGAACTAAGCTGTAAAAGCATTATAAAGATACAAAAGAAATGAATAAGCCAAAGATATTTACTAATAATTTCACTTTTAATAACAATTCCTTTAAGTTACAACGACTTATAATTCAACTATATGCATCGTTCTACCCTAAATTCTTCGTTTTGGAATCTTTATTAAGATTAAAACTAGTAGAAAGCATAAAAAAAATCATGGGGAATAATTGGTTTCAAACCCAAATTCAAGAAAGCGAAAGATTAGATATTATCTCCGAAGAATTAAATATAATAAAAAACAGGAAAAGGAAAAACCTAAAAATCGATGAAAATATATTGATAAATGAAGCAAATTTTGGTTTTTGGGTAGAATTTTTTAATAAAAAAGTGTACAAAGATTTAAAAGGGTCCCCAATCAAAAGCTTTTCAAATCTTCCCAAAACCTTAAAAAGGAAAGAAATATATTCTAAACTATGCGCAATAAAAGAATTGCGAAATAATATTTATCACCACAAGGACTTTTTCATAAATGACTTAATAAAAGACAAACAAAATATTACTTATTTGCTCCAAGTCAATAATGACATTGAATGCCTTATCAATGCATTAGACCCGTCAGCATTAATATTAATTGATAAAAAATTTGAATCAACTTTAAAATCCATATCGGAAATCTACAGCTAACATTGGTATTGCCAATAGTGGGGCTTGACATTGAAACAATCAGCAGCGGTAATTCTGTTGTACTATAGTTCGGGGCTTAACGAATAAGGCCCAGCTTTAGTTCTTAACTTCAACATCAGTTTTTCAATCAGCAGCGGCTGTGGTCGGACGTAATACTAAAGCCACACTTGGACAAAGCCCAGCCCGTTGTGCTTAATTTTGTCTGCAAAACTTCAATATTTCGAAAAAATGAGTGAAAACCCGATTATAAACTGGTTTCAAAGTGATGATGAACTATGTAACATCGTAAATCGTATTGCTGCAGCCGGCAAAAGTTTGGAAGAACAGGCATTAGAAGCTTTTCATCAACTTTCAGCGCATTTCAATCTTCCAAAATATCCTGAAGATATTTCAGAGCAGGATTATGAACGGTTTGATGAGATGGGCGTAGATGATCCGCGATCGGTTTTTCAGGAAGCAACAATTTTCAAATATTTAGAACCGGAGGAAGATCCAAGAGGTATTGTAATGGTTGCGTTATATAATGTAAAAAATGGAATATTTAGCGATGTAAATAAATGTGCAGAAAAGCACTTCGGATCAGTGCCGAAAGAATATATGTTTTGCTATGTAGGAGATGGATTTGCCGGAAGGCTTCACTTTCTTAAAACCGGCGAATCTTGGTTTAACATACCTGGCGTTAAGTCTGCAACCAAAGTGATCAATCACTGAGCACTAAGCACAACAGTACCTTTGCGAAAGCTGGGCGATCAAATATGGCCAAGCGGCTGTAGGAATTCTGGCCAGGCTTCAGTAATTTGACTTTAATTAACCGGGTTTTAGTGGCCATACCAACAACAAAACTTCTTTCCCAACCTTCGCCAGGTACGAAGACTAACCGCAGGTGTATGGAAACTTTTCTTTTTTGAATCATATTTAAACAATGAATCACTTAGTATTTCTTTTGGCTATCACTTTATTGAATTCATTCGGGCAAACCCATCCGGTTGAGATTCAAAAACATACGCAGGATTCAATTGTTTATGTTCAGAAATCTATTGAGTTCATTAAAAAAGTAAAGGGTAAAGAGCTTGCTGATTCCAGGTTTATATTGGTTGACAAACCATTTGCATTTAATTATTTCAATTGTTTGGAAAAACTGTTAGCTGATTCCATCACTTTTTCAAGTGCTGAGCTAGACCTGATCCGGCAAAAAAAATATCCATCAGTTACACGTTGGAGTGGGTCATTTTTCCCTGCTGTTACATTAATTAGCGGCGATACAATAGATTCCATATTTAAAAAGAAAACCGATGGCTGGAATTATTTCTATAAGAATATTGGGGGAGGCTTCGGCCGTTTCTCCATGCCTATATTTCTCAGAAATGATACCTATTGCATTTTCTATGCTGATCAGAGTTGTGGATGGCTTTGTGGTGAAGGGCAACTGGTCTTATACAAAATGAATAATGGTAAATGGGAAGAAATACGCAGCTACTGTAGCTGGATCAGTTAAAACCTGTGGCTAACACCGGCTTCGGGTGTTTTTGTCTTCTCTACAGGGGCTTTCACAGAGGGGCCTGCGGTTCACAAAAAACCTCCCGCCAGGGAACTCTTCACTTTGTAGCATCCAGCCATCATTGAACAATTAGTGTTGAACAAAAAATGTAACAGGGCTGATGCTCAAAGGATCGGTGGTGCTACACAAAGCGTACCCGCCGGGATCCTTTTCTGCAAAGAGAAGTTCCATCACGGGTACTACGCTTCCGGTGCCTGTTACTGCTTCATTTCAATATCAATAATTTTTCTTCCGTTACTTCCTAAGTAATGCAGTAATAGTTTTTCATAAACTTTGTAACCATCGTCTACATTGGTAAAAATAATCAACCCTTGTTTTGTTGCAGGAAGAAGAAAAACAATTGTTTGGCATCCTTTGTCAGAACCACCGTGCGATAAAGCATATTCCCCATTTCCGAGGTCATAGATCTCGAATCCGAGCCCGAAATATTTGTTTTTTTTGGTAGCCACCTGCTGTGTTACCATATCAGTAAAGACTTTTTCTGACAAACCGTTGCCATTCAGTACGCTTGCCAAGAAAATGCCATAATCTTCAACCGTAGTTAACAAATCATCGGCGGCATTGGCAGTTTTGTTTTTAATGGTTGTATAGGGCACTCCCTCGGAATTGTAACCGGCTGCAAACCTTGTACTGTCTGTTTTGTTATCCCAGAAATATTTCGTGTCTTTCATCTTCAGGGGTTCAAAAATCAATTCAGCTGCCAGTTGGTTCAGTGGTTTTCTGAATTTATTTTCCAATGCCTTTCGTAAGTACTCAAATCCCTCTCCCGAATATTGGTATTTTGTTCCCGGTGAAAATTCAAAATGTAGTTTTCCATCCGGGTTATTTCCGCGCCAATTGGTAAAACCTGTTTGGTGGGTTAAAATATGCCTTGATGTTAATTTTTTTACATTTTCATCTTTTGAAACATCGGGGTCAATCCAGTATTTATAAATGGGTTCATCCAAATCCCACCTGCCCAGGCTTACCAGTTGTAAAGTTAGCATGGCAGTTATGGGTTTGGTAAGTGAGGCTACATTAAACAGGGTGTTATAGGGTGCAGCAATACCCTGTTGCAGTTCGCCATACACTTTTACCTGGTTCAACCTGCCGTCTTTGATCAGGCCTATGCCCAAAGTAGGAACCTTGTTTTGCCGCAACCAGTTTTCCATTTCTGCATCGTTGGTAAATAGGGATGTGTGGGCAACAGCAGGTTGCTTTTCCTGGTGCTCATAACTTAATACTTTGCTAAGTTTCCATTCATTGTTTTCCAACAGCCAGAGGTGTGTAAACCTGGCCGAACTTCCCATTTTTTCAGGTTTGTTGGGTTGTTTTTCGAAGAACTGATGCATCCCCTGCTGAATTACTCCGTACAGGGTTCCATTGTTGTACAGGGCAAAAATTTCGGTTGTTTCGGGCAAGAGTTCCCTTCTTGCCTGAAAATCAGCAGGGCTTTTGCAGAGCCCGTTTCGTAGATCATTCAGAAATTTAGTTCTATCAGCATAGCCCCCCTGGTCGTGAAAGAATTCCAATTGGTCACTTACCAGGGCCTCAAACTGTGCGATGTTGCAGGTGTTGAACCCTACATTAAAAAGCAGGCTGTCTTTTGAAAGGATGGTTCTGTATAGCTTACTGTCTTTTGAAATCTGGGCCTGGCTGGTTAGGCTTACGGTTAGCATAAAAAGGGCATACAAGAATCGTTTTTTTGGCATAACTGTGATTTTTGCCAAAGTTGATAACTGCGCTCAGAACACAAAAAAATCAACCCCGCCAATAACCTGACAATAGGCCGACAGCTTTATATCATATTGAAATCCAATTTATAGTATAGTTTATTTTTTTTATCTATCTCAACGGCGTTCCTGAGAACGATGTACACATTGGCTGCGGCCAACAGGAGCATGAGTACCGGGGTAAAACCACTGCCCAACTTCATAAACACACCCAATAAGAACAACAGGGGTGCTACAATGGTCCACATGATTTGTACAGAAACTATTTGTCTGGTGATTGGGTTCTTCTGTTTGGTGGTATACATTAGTATGAGTGGCAGCAGAATATTCAAGGGCGGGAGTATAACGAAGGGTATTGACGATAGATTGATTAACCTGATTAATGCGTAGTTAAATAAGACCGGGTTTTCATGTTGTGTTGCAGGGGAGGGCGCTTCCCTGTTTTCGATGCCAGGTTGTTTTTTCAGTAAGTTGTTTTCCGGAACGCCCAGTTTGGCTGATAATATTCTAAGTGTGTATCCTTTGGGGTCTTTCCCGGCTTCAATTCGCTGAATGGTTCTCACGGAAAGGCCAGATCTTTCTGATAGTTCTTCCTGTGTCAGGTTTTGTTGTTCTCTGATATCTTTTAGCTTGGACATACTTGCTATTTGGCAGTAAATATCTATCGTTTACCTTAGATAAGGAGCCTGGCGTGTAAAATTCGGGCCTGTTGCCTCGTGCCATTTCCCGGGTAACCTGATCCGGCAATTCCATTTTTCTTCTTATTGAGTAGTTCGTTTTGTACAAGAAATTAATGAGGTTGATTCTCAAGGAGTTGGTAATGCTAAACGTTAGGAGAGTTTTTGGCGAAGGGAAATAGAACAACAGCTTTCGATTACCTATACTATTTTTCCCTATATTCAATATGCAATAGTTAGACACGCAAAGCTTAACTAAATATTGGTATTAGTGCAACAGTTTAGCGCGTATAACCAGGATAGCAGCAATTTTTATAATCTAAAAACTTAAACTATGGGAAATCTAGGTGCTCAAGAATTATTATTATTTGCAGTAATTATTTTAGGACTACCACTATTTTTTTATTGGATTGGCAAAAGATCTGGTTATAAACAAGGTCAATTAGATATGTACCGAAAAATGGACGAAGAACGAAAAAGTAAAAACTAAGTACAATTTTTATTCTATTTTTCTCCGAAATACCCCCTCAAAGCATTCCGCCGATACTAAATACGCAACGATTATTAATCAGCTTTTTTGTACAAATAATGTAATGGGTTTGATTCTCAATAGGTTGGTAATTTTAAACCAGGAGTAGCCGCTGGGAAACTCTTTGATGAAGGGAAATAGCACAACAGCTTTCGATGACCTATACTATATTTTATCTATATTCATTATGCGATAGTTATCATGCAAAGCCTAACTAAATGGCTGTATTGGCGTAATAGATTAGGGCTATAATTAAGTTAGCGGTAATGGCTGCGAATCATTAACCTTAAACAACAATTCGTAATTTCTTCAACTAATAAAAAAGAAACTTAAATTATAGATGTATGGCTAGATGTACTGCACCAGTGAGAGGACACAGTTCAGCAGCAGCAGCAGCAGCTTGCCCTGCATGTCGTTACCGGAGCTATGGTCGGGGCTATTCATCATATTCGGAACCTTCAAGATCTTATTATACCCCCTCATATTCGGGTAACAACGGAGGAAATCGAAGCACTGGCGGATCTGGAAGAAGTACAAAACCCCGTTGGTCGGGAGCTAGTTCCCCAGTTTATTATACTCCCACTGAAGTGCAGACTCTTACACCGATTCGTGAGACATTCGAGAATAGAGCGACTGTGCCTGACCTAAGGGATATTTTTCTTTGCCATGCTTGGGATGATCGCCAAGCTTCAGCCAAAGAATTGTACAGCTTACTTATTTCGAAAGGAGTTTCTGTATGGTTTAGTGAGAAAGACGTAAGTCTCGGAGAGCCATTGATGCGTGCCATTGATAAAGGTTTAGCAAATTCTAGGATTGGATTAGTACTTGTTACCCCCGCTTTCCTTGCTCGCCTGCCAAAGGAAGGAATTGCTGATAAAGAGCTTTCTGCTTTACTTCATCGCAATCAACTTATTCCTATCGTGCACAATACAACTTATGAAGCTCTCCGTGAAGTCAGCCCTCTTCTCGGTTCCCGAAGCGGCTTAGATACTGCAGAAGAATCGATGTCAGAGATAGCTGCTAAACTTGCTGAGTTAGTTACCTTTGAGCCCAATTGTGAGAACAAGTAACGGATTAAGTATTTCATACTATAAGCGCCACTACCGCTAACATTGCACTGGTAAAATTTCGGCTTTTGTACTTGACTCATCAGCTGTTGTATTTCAAATTTGACTTTTGCTAATTGAACCTTTAGTGGCTAAGCTATCTGAAAAACTTTCCCCACGCCCAAGTTTCGCCTGTGCTAAAACGGTATGTTTGATTTTTTGAATCCCCATTCTATATGAAACTACAAAAAGCCAATTCTGAAATTTTTGAAAAACGGATAAACTATTATAAAGAAAAATCGTTGACTGAACTTCAATCAATAATTCCCAAATGGGCTTATGATAGCAATTCAGACCGAATACTGGATACGACATTACATCCTAGCGCAGAGGAATACTTTATATTCTTAGTTGAGACAAAAAAACTTATTCAAATATCTGAACTGCATGAGGTCAACCCAGACATTCTTTTTACTGGTGATAAATTAAATGACGGACGGGTAGCTACAATTTTACACCGTTGGGATAATAATCAATTTATTGACCCTCCTACTGTTGAAATATTCGATAGAGATAAATCTAAACTTTGCTTTTCTGACGGTCGGCATAGAAGTAAAACAAACTACTTACTAGGACATAAAAAAATGCCAATTGCGATTCATAGGACACAAATCAAGAACATAAGTAAATTATTAGAACTTACACCTGTATAAACCTGCAAACATCTTTGGGTCTATTAAATATTTTAATTTTCTTTCTATGGCCAAAGCACTCTTCACTTTTCCGTCTCCCAAGAGTCTCCCGTACCGGGACTCTTTGCTTAGTACCATGTAACAATTATTGAGCAGTTAGTTTTGCAAAAGAAATTCAATGAGGTTTATTATTAACTAATTTGTAATTCTAAACGAAGAGTCCCTGCTGGGAGACTCTCCTATGTTTGTTTTTATACGATTTTGTAAGTTACCAATAAATTTGTTGAAAGTGAAAAGGGGTGAGAGTTCAGGGAGACTCAAGCAGTTCTATGAACATGCTGATCCGCAGATATGACCTCACCTTTTTTGATCTCTCAGAGTTTGAACAGAATGTAAAGAATCCCACATAGAGGGATATCTTGAATATCCAGTAGGAGAATAAATGAAGAGGGGTTTTCACTTTACTTAAAACTCTTTAGTATGGAAAAAATTGTAAAACAAGTTGTAGGAATTGATGTGGCTCAGAAAGAATTGGTAGTTGCATTAGGCCGGATGTATGAAAACTGGTGTCTAGAGTTGTATGCGCATAAAACCTTTGCTAATACAGCAAAAGGTTTTGAAGCATTAACTACATGGGTAGGTAAGCAGACAGACTTATCTATTACGACACGCTTTGTCATGGAAGCTACAGGAGTTTATCATGAGTCATTAGCCTATTACTTAGATGAACTAGGGTTGCCAGTAAGTGTGGTCTTGCCCAACAAGATTAGTAACTTCAGCCGAACATTGGACATTAAAACCATTACGGACAAAACTTCATCGGAATCTATTGCTAGGTTTGGGCTTGAAAGAAATTTGGAAAACTGGAAGAGGCCAAATGATGTTTACAAAAAGCTACGACAGTTAAGTCGGGAGCGCAACCAGCTAGTGGCTGAAAGAACAATGGTAAAAAATGAACTGCATGCTGAGAAATCAGAGGCAGAGCCCAATCAAAGGAGTATCGCACGTATTAAAAAGCGCATTGACTTGTTGAACAAACAAGAAAAGGAAATCAAAACAGAGATTAGCGATTTAGTACAGGCACATGAAGAATCCAAAAAAGTAACAAATCTTATATGCTCTGTTCCAGGTGTTGGGCTGCTGACAGCTGTCGCAGTACTGTCAGAAACCAATGGTTTTGATCTGATCAGGAATAAACGACAATTAGCAAGCTATGCGGGCTTAGATGTGAAAGACAAACAATCGGGTACTTCTGTAAAAGGGAAACCACGGATCTCAAAACAAGGGAACAAGCATCTTAGAAAAGCGATGCATTTACCAGCGTTGTCTGCCATACGCCATGATGAAAGATTTAAAGCTGTATTTACCCGGATAGTGCAAAAACATGGCATTAAGATGAAGGCAGCAGTTGCGGTGCAAAGGAAATTGTTGGAAATGATCTTTACTGTATATAAAACAGGAATGATCTATGATAAAAATTATTTGACAAGAGTGGTAGAATTGGCCAGTTAAGATTAGAGAGCGGCCACAATAGGCCGCTACTCTAAACAGGCTGGCTTATGCCGCCTAAAGAACAAAAATAAATAATTTGAATTACTTGGTATTTAACACAGAATCT
>SCVK01000321.1 GCA_004297075.1 Chitinophagaceae bacterium | reverse complement strand
GGATTAATCCCCACCCAGAACTGCAGAAAATCTTCTACCCTGCTATCTACCGGAACACCATTCTGCAATCCCGGTTTCCAGAAAGGCATTTTGCCAATCATATCAGCAATTTGTTTATCATAATACTTTCGATCATCCGAGAAATACCGGATCGTTTTAGCAGATTCCCCCCTCGCATACTGGGTAGAAGCCATCCGTTCAAACCGACCTTCGTAAGGAGCGCCGTTCTTATCAACAATAAAGGAAAAATATACGCGGATGTATTTTGCCGTATCTCCCCGCTCAATCACTTTACTTAACACACTGTCGAACCCACCAAAAGAGGCAAAATAGAATCGTTTGCAGGAATCCGCGCCAAAGGGATATTGCGGCGGTTTCTGCATGTACTTCGCTTCAAACAAACGCGAGTAACTAGACTCAGCCAGTGCTGCATTGGTATTCCGTTGCGCCAGGGCCGGAAGGGCCATTAAGAACCACACATAGAACAGGATATTTTTCATGCTGGTGTTTTTACAAATAAACGGTTTTGCAGCTATTTTACATAGCGTATTTATACGGTATGATCTGGCTGTTTTTCCGCAGCATGATGGCTTTTTCTTTTATCTTAGTGCAGAAGATCCTGATTAATCCACCCTTACAGCCTGCTTTATGACACCTGAAGAAAACTTTGCCAGACTGGGCCTTACCCTGCCCCCCGCTCCCAAACCACTGGGCGTATACAAACCCTTTCTGATAGATGGAAAACACGGTTATGTTTCCGGGCATGGCACCATAAAAGAAGATGGAACCTTTATTACCGGTCGCGTAGGCGTGGATCTTACCATGGAAGAAGGTAAACTGGCCGCCCGCCAGGTAGGACTGGCCATATTGGCCACCCTGAAAGCCAACCTGGGTTCGCTGAACAAAGTAAAACGCGTGATCAAAGTACTGGGTATGGTTAGCTGTACCCCCGAATTTGACAAACATCCTTTTGTGATCAATGGCTGCAGCGAACTGTTTGCGGCCGTTTGGGGCGAAGACAATGGAATCGGTGTAAGAAGCGCCGTTGGCATGGGCTCGCTGCCGGGTAATATTCCGGTTGAGATTGAAGTGATGTTCGAAATTGAAGAGAAGTAAAAATTCAAAACTAAAAAGTAAAAAATGATTCCTGTTCAACCTGTTTTGACTTTTTACTTTTGAATTTTTAATTACTAACTTTAAATTTCCTTCCCATGCAAGATTCCTGGTACACCATATCCAACATAGATAAAATAGATTCTCCCTCGCTGGTAATTTATCCGGAAAGGATCAAAGAGAATATACGTCAGTTGATATTGATGGCGGAGGATGTACAGCGGATCCGTCCGCATGTAAAAACCAATAAGATCCCGGAAGTATGCAAACTGATGCAGCAGGCCGGTATTCAGAAATTCAAATGCGCTACGATTGCCGAAGCCGAAATGCTGGCCGAAATAGATGCAGCCGATGTATTACTCGCGCACCAGCCGGTTGGCCCTAAAGCTGACCGGCTCTTACAACTGGTAACCAATTTCCCCGACACGCAATTTTCCTGTGTGATCGATAATATTACCACTGCCACCATCCTGTCTGAACTCTTCAGCAAACACAATCTGCAACTCAATACGTTTATCGATCTCAATATCGGCATGAACCGGTCGGGCATCAAACCCGAAGCGGCACTGGTTTTATACAAGCAGGTAAAATCGCTGGCCGGCATCCGTATCATAGGCTTGCACGCCTACGATGGACATATCCGTGATACCGATCTCGCAGAAAGGAAGCGCCGTTCAGATGAAGCATTTGCCAAAGTTGACTGGCTGGTAAAAGAAATAGCGGCCATCGATAACACCGACCTCCAGATCGTGATTGGCGGTTCGCCCAGTTTTCCTACGCATACCAAAAGAAAAAATGTGGTGTACAGTCCGGGCACTTTTGTGTTCTGGGACTGGGGCTACAAACACATCGTACCCGATGAACCTTTTGAATATGCGGCGTTGGTCATCACCCGCATTATTTCGATCATTGACGAACATACATTCTGTACAGATCTTGGCCATAAAGCCGTAGCAGCCGAAAATCCATTGCCCCGTGTACATTTCCTGAATGCACCCGATGCCGTTCCTTACTCGCAGAGCGAAGAACACCTCGTTGTAAAAGTGCCGGACAGCAGCCAGTGGAATGTAGGCGATGTATTATACGGTGTGCCGGTACATATCTGTCCAACAGTAGCCTTATACGACCACGCCATGGTAATAGAGAACCATGAAAAAGTAGCCTGCTGGCGGGTGGTGGCGAGGTCGAGGAAAATAACTATTTAGCGAGTGGGCAATGGTGAATGGTCAATTGTGAATAGACCTTCCATTGCCAATTGCCCATTTAGTCAGTAGTGAGTGGTCAGTAGTAAGTAAAAAATAGCACTCACTACTGACCACTCACTACTGACTACCAACAATTCAACACCATGTTTATCTTCGACGCACACCTCGATCTCAGTATGAATGCCATGGAATGGAACCGTGATCTGCGGTTGCCGGTGCAGGTGATCCGCGAAAGGGAAGCGGGACTCACGGATAAACCGGATCGTGGTAAAGGAACGGTTTCGCTGCCCGCTTTGCGGGAAGGAAATATCGGTATGGTTGTGGCTACACAAATTGGCCGTTATGTAGCACCCGACAGCAGCCTTAGCGGCTGGCACTCGCCTGAACAGGCATGGGCACAAACACAGGGACAGTTGCAATGGTACCGCGCCATGGAAGAAGCCGGCGAAATGGTACAGATCAGTAACCTGGCAGAACTGGAGAAACATTTATTGCTTTGGAACAACGGCACCTCCAATGATCAGAAACCCATAGGCTATATTTTAAGTCTGGAAGGTGCCGATTCCCTGATTACGCTGGAACACCTGCATCGGGCACACGCCGATGGTTTGCGTGCTGTGGGGCCGGGACATTATGGGCCGGGCAGGTATGCCAACGGCACCAATGCCACCGGTAGACTGAATGAGATGGGCATTGCTTTACTGAAAGAAATGCGATCGCTTAATATGATCCTGGATGCTACGCATTTATGCGACGATGCATTCTGGGATGCCATGGAAATATTTGATGGTAGTATCTGGGCCAGCCATAACCATTGCCGCAGCCTGGTAAATCATAACCGCCAGTTCAGTGATGATATGATCAGAACCCTGATCCAGAAAAAAGCGGTGATCGGTGCCGCCATGGATGCCTGGATGATCGTTCCCGGATGGCAGAAAGGAATCTCCGATCCAAAACAAATGAACTGTGGTCTGGAACAGGTGATCGATCATATGGATCATATCTGCCAGTTAGCAGGCAACACCTTACATGTAGGCATAGGTACCGATCTCGATGGTGCTTACGGCAAAGAACAATCCCCATACGATATCGATACCATAGCCGACCTGCAAAAGATGATAAGCTTATTAATGAAGCGAGGTTACATACAAACCGATTGCGAAAATATCATGCACGGCAATTGGCTCCGGCTGCTGAGAGAAACCTGGCAATAACTGCCAGTGTTGCTTCTGAACGCTTTATAAAGACGCAAAAGCCTCCTCCAGATAATGCCACGAAATACCGCCACGTGGCATAGTATAACTATTATAAATATTATTTACATCCAAATAGCTAAATAGCCATGCACCTTTAGCCGAATGTTTGCTGAAAAATGGGTGTTTTAACGGTATTTGATTTACATAGTAGTACTTAGTTTTATCCTGCAAATTTTTTGAAGAGTAAGTCTTATCAGGCTAAACACTAAAAAATGAATGTAAAATATTCATTAGCACGAAAAATTCTATTGATAAGTTTAATTATCATGATTCTTTTTGATATTAATTGATGCGAAATACTCAATCACAGGGCTAAAAATCCTGATCAGTGTTTTAGCGATAATAGGGATACTGAGTTCAGTTTTTATGGGCCAAGATAAAAACAAGTAGCAATCAATCATTATCATTATCTTCCGAATCAAACCTTTTTTTAATAAAGCAAGCCACAGAAGCTGCCCGAACAAAGTCATACGGAGCGAAAAACTATGACAGGTTGCGAAGCATTCGTAGAACCGGCTGGATCTGGTATGATATACGAATACCTGTTCCAGCCTGACCTGGCGAAGTCTTTGCCGACGTGTGGCTTTGAGAGACCTTTTTACCTACTTTAACAAAAAGGGGCCCTAAGGCCCTTTAACTTCACGAGACTTTACCAAAGTCAAATAAGCTATCTAAGTTGTCTAACAATGGCTTAAGAATTAATTTTTCTTATCACTAGATTCGAACCCGTCTTTTAATAGATTCTCAATATATTAATTTCTGAAAACTACTTGTGCAATGCAACGACTATCATGTCCTTTTCATTAAAACCAACCGTTATTTGATTCACGGATTTCAAGAAACTATAATCAGATTTTGAAAGCTGTATTAATTCCTTACTAATGCTTGATAATAGGTCGCCGTTATTTCCCTCCGTAAAATCATCTGATTTCAAAATATAAGAATCTCCAACTGGAGTCACCTTTTTAGATTTCTCAATCTGAACATTATCAGATTTAAGAACATAAATCGCAGGTTTGGAATTAATTGTAAACAGCTTAAAGTGATAAACGGTCTCTGCTAACTTAGCGTTTGGTACCGAATCAATTGAAGCAAGCCATTTTTTAAAAGTTGCATACCCTGCAGTATTTTTTACTGGCGGTGGTTCAACAAATTTACTCTCAGGCACCTCACTTGAATCACTTGATATTTTAGCAGTTTTTTTCAATTCGGTGTTTTCTGTTTTTTTCATCTTACAAGATACTCCAGCGAGAATAAAAATGAATACAAAGGCTGAAATAATTGTTCTCATATTGAATTATTTTTTTATACAGTTCTAACATGTGTATGTACCCAATAATAAGTCCAACTTCTTGAGTCTGTTGTGGTGTAGATTCCATATACATCACATTTCCACGTAATTCTAACTAGCGGTGGGACTAAATAAAATTTACTATTTGTATGATTGTACAATATTACATTCCGAACCCCACTATATCCATATGAATCTACAAAAGGTAATGGGTTTTGTGCAAGAGTTGTGGGTGATATTCGGACATCGTCAACGTAGGTATAGCCCAATACTGTTGAATAATCAATTTCCGCATAATGAGAATAAGGAACTGGAGGGTAATATCGAGTCGTTGCTCCATCTGGAGAAGGAGATCCAGACTCGTCTTCCATTGCGTCAGCAGCCTCAGCCTCACTATCGGTAACAGAATTCGTCTCGTGAATCACAGAAGTTTCTCCACCGCCCCCATCTCCACTTGGACACAAAGACTCATACATTCCAGTATCGCATCCGTCGCAAGTTGTCCCAACATCGCTCCAGTAACCTGGGGCGGTTTTTAGTTTCTTCGTTCCAGCTAGCTTACTTTTGAGGAAGCCTATAGTGTAACCCGGGCTAACGAGATTCCGATACACCCCCACCCTTTGTGTGGGCGTCGGTTAGAACATATAGGCAATGATGTACGGGATATGAATAAATAAATTACTAGTATTTTATTCCACATTAAACTAAATAACAATGACTTACCGTTTAAAAAAATGGCGGCTATAGGAATTATTTTAATGATCATTGGAATCAGTTTGCCCCTATTTATAAAATCAATCTTACTAAAAAGAGTTTTACAAATTACTCTTTTGTGTGCAATGAGTATTTTGCTGGTGAGAGTAGTTGAAGAAAAGAAAAAGACTAATCAAAAGATTAACTACATAAATCTAATCATTGTTACATTATATGGTCTTGCATTATACTTCGTACTAAAAAATAAGTAGAACAAACACCTCTCTCAAAAGCTAATTGCAAAAATATCATGCCTGGCACTAACTCCGTGTATCTCTGTTTCTCTGAATCTCTGTGTTGAAAAAAGATACTGGTCTACCATCATTATTTTCAACGCAGAAACAGGGAGGTACAGGGGGACACAGAAATTAGATTTCTTTGAGTATCACTTTGGCTTTTGTAACCGTTAAACGGTGTTTTACACCCACTTTCAAGGCATAATTCTTTTTATCATGACTCACCGGAAAATCAAAACAAACCGGGTATTTGTATTCTTTCAGGTGTGATTGGATGGCCGTATACACATCTGTACCAAAAGGGATCGTGGTATCTTTCATCTCTGTAAAACCGCCGATGATCAGTCCGGCCAGATCATCCAGCATTCCACTTCTTTTCAGCTGGATAAACATCCGATCCACATTGTAAATGTATTCTCCCACATCTTCCAGAAACAGGATCTTTCCTTTGGTCTGATAAGCAGACACAGTACCCACCATGTGCGCTACCAGCGATAGATTACCCCCTACCAGTTCACCTTCGCCTTTGCCTGCCCGGTTTAACGCATGCGGCTTACAGGTATAATTCGCTTTTATCCCTTTCAACGCTTTTGCCAGCGACTGTACATATTCTTTTTTATGCTGCCCGTCATTAAAAGCTGCGGCCATAGGTGCATGTAAACTGGCTGTTTTTAATTGCTGGTACAACTGCGCATGCAGCACCGTAATATCGCTGAACCCGATCAGCCATTTGGGATGTTTTTTGAAGCGGGTAAAATCCAGTCCATCCACAATATGGCTCATCCCATACCCGCCACGGCCACAAAGTATTGCTTTTACCTCCTTATCATCCAGCATGGTCTGCAGATCTGCCAAACGCTCGGTATCTGTTCCGGAAAAATAATGAAACTGGTTACCCAGGGTTTTACCCACTCTTACCTGGTAGCCCCATTCCTGCAGCACACGGATACAGGTTTTGGCTTTTTTAGCGGGCATATACCCCGAAGGACAAACAATCGCGATAGTATCGCCTTTTCGTAGATAGGGTGGTAGCTTAGTCATACACAATATTACTGAACTGTATCAATATGCGTGCAGGCGTATACGCCTGCACGCAGTCGCTCGGCTCCGCCGAGTGACCACTATCCCCCCGGCTTCAAGCCGTCACCACCCCCCCCCAAGGCCCTAAAATTGCCTACTTACACGGATTGCTTACCTTTGCACACTTTCCCAACAAGGAAACAACCGAAACAATGGATACACCCAAAAGATATTTAATTACCTCTGCTCTCCCCTATGCCAACGGATTGAAGCATATCGGCCATCTGGCCGGCGCTTACCTGCCTGCTGATATTTATGTACGGTACCTGAAGGCGCAGAAACGGGATGTGGTATTTGTATGCGGAAGCGATGAACATGGAACAGCCATCCCCATCCAGGCTACCAAGGAAGGAACTACGGCCCGTGCCATCATCGATAAGTATCACCCCATCATGGAGCAGAATTTCAAGGACCTGGGCATTGCGTTTGATATCTATCACCGCACCAGCGACCCCCTGCACCATGAAACGGCACAGGAGTTCTTTACCAAACTGAACAGTAACGGCGATCTCGAGATCAAAGAATCGGAACAGTATTTTGATGAACAGGCCAACAGCTTTCTGGCCGACCGCTATATCAAAGGCACCTGCCCCAATTGCAGTTTCCCTGGCGCCTATGGTGATCAGTGCGAGAACTGTGGCAAGAGTCTGAGTCCGGATGAACTGATTAACCCGGTAAGTACGCTCAGTGGTAATGCACCGGTAAAAAAATTAACCAAACACTGGTACCTGCCCCTGAACAGGCACGAGGAATTTTTACGTAACTGGATCCTGAAAGAGCATGCCCAAGACTGGCGTTCTACCGTATTGGGCCAGTGTAAAAGCTGGATAGATGGCGGCCTGCAGCCACGTGCCGTAACCCGCGACCTGGATTGGGGTGTGAAAGTACCGCTGAAAGAAGCCGATGGCAAAGTATTGTATGTATGGTTCGATGCACCTATCGGATATATCAGTGCCACCAAACAATGGGCACTGAATAACGACAAAGACTGGCGCCCTTACTGGGAAGATAAAGACACCAAACTGGTGCATTTTATCGGTAAAGATAATATTGTATTTCACTGCCTGATCTTTCCGGTGATGCTGAAGCTGCATGGTAATATTCTGCCCGATAATGTTCCTTCCAACGAGTTCATGAACCTGGAAGGCGATAAGATGAGTACCAGCCGCAACTGGAAGATAGAGATGCAGGATTATGTAGATGATTTCATTAACAAAGAAAACGGTGGCAGCCAGATGGCGGATGTTCTGCGCTATTACTTAACACTGATCGCACCGGAAACCAAGGATAGTGAATTTACCTGGCAGGGGTTCCAGGATGCCAATAACAGCGAGCTGGTCAGCATTTTCGGTAATTATGTGAACCGTTCACTGGTATTGATGCACAAACTCTGTAAGGGCAAAGTACCTCCCATACACAATGAGAGTCTGACCGAGCTTGATAGAGCCACCATCGAAGAAATAGAAGGTTCCGGAAAAAAAGTAGAGCACCTGCTTGAACAATACAAGTTCCGCGATGCCCTGTTTGAAGTGATCAACCTGGCCCGTACGGGTAACCAGTACATGCAGAAAAAAGAACCCTGGATCGTTGCCAAACAGGTGGGCGATGATGGACAGGTGGTAAAAGAAGCGCAGCAGTCTATCGACAATACCATGCATATCTGTTTACAGCTATGCGCCAATCTCGCTATTCTCATCAATCCTTTCCTGCCCTTCACGGCAAAGAAAATGTGTTACCTGATGAAAGTGGTGGATAAAATGCTGGATTGGGAAAATGCGGGTAAAATGAAATTATTAAGTGTAGGCTATTCTTTGCGTGCACCCGAATTGCTGTTCCGTAAAATAGAAGACAGCGAAATCAGTTACCAATTGGAAAAATTAAAAGCAGCAGTTGTGAATCGTGAATCGTCAGTCGTGAGTGGTACTGTTACCCCTAAAGCGGAAGAACCCGTAGTAGTAAGCAGTCCGGTAAAACCGGAAATCCTGTTTGACGATTTTGCAAAGATCGATCTGAAAGTGGGTACAATTGTGAGTGCCGAAAAAGTGGAGAAAGCAGACAAACTGCTGAAACTCTCCGTAGACCTTGGATTCGAAACCAGGACCATCGTATCCGGTATTGCCCTGCATTTTACTCCCGAAGAGATCGTAGGCAAACAGGTAACCGTGGTTACCAATCTTGCTCCACGCAAAATGAGGGGCATAGAAAGTAACGGTATGATTCTAATGGCAGAAGATGCCAATGGTAAACTGCATTTTATCAACCCTGAAACCAATATCAATCCAGGGGCCGGAGTAAGTTAGATAATAGGCATTGGTTAAAATAGTTAAAGGGGTTAAAGTGGTAACAGATTTCCTGCCCACTTTAACCCCTTTAACTATTTTAACCCCTTTAACCCTTCTTCGCCCCTACGCCTTATCAAAACTCACACACTCTTTCAATTCTCTCTCCGAATATGCATACCCATATTGTTTCAACACATCATCCGGTACACCATTCCATTGGTTAGGTGTGTTACCCATATAGCCGAGATCTTTCACCCCGATCTCTGATGTATAGAAACCGGTCATTACCAGGTCGCGCATTTTGCTGAAAAAAGCAATGCCCTGCTGCATACCGGGTTTAATAGTGCGTTTGTTTTTGCTGATGGCCCCATCCACTTCGGGATAGGCAATATCTTCCACGATCTCGATCTGTTGTTTGGCATCACTGTCTTTGAACGCTTTGCCAAAACGTTTGAGACTTTCCATATCCAGCCAGCGCAAACCGCCGCGCAGGGGTGTCTGGTGCTCGGGCATATCTTTTACGATAAACTCAAGAAACTCGTGCACTTTGGCATCGGAAGCACTACCGCTGGTAGCATCTTTGGGCAGGATGATATCTTCCAATACAATAATGGTGGCCATTTCGTGCTCGGTAAAGAACTTAGGCTCGGCCTCTATTTTTTTCAGGTAATCTTTCTCTTCCTGCATCCTGTCGGCCAGCAGCACATCTGCCGATTCGGCAATCGCTTTTTTATCACTGCTCTTACAGGCTTCTACCAATACTCCGGCACCAACGGTTCCGATAAATAAGGTTTTGATCGATTTTCTTCTGTCCATATATCACAGATTGATATGATTTATTTATGATTCCTTGATCACAGATTTGTATGATTTTAGTATGATTACGCTGAACGCTGATTTCGCAGAATGAACCATCTGAGAAACCATACTAAAATCATATTAATCTGCGCTTAAATGTTTTGTTTTTTCATCTCCTCAATGATATACTCCGATGCCCGCATCGAGAGCGCCAGGATGGTCCAGGTGATATTTTTATCTGCCTGGGAAGTAAACTGGCTGCCATCTACACAGAACAGGGTTTTACAATCGTGGGCCTGGCTCCATTTATTCAGGGCAGAAGTTTTACGGTCTGCTCCCATCCGAACGGTTCCGGCTTCGTGGATGATATTTCCGGGGTTATTCAGTCCCCAGTTATTCTTTTCATTATCATCTCCCCCCCAGGTAATGATCGCGCCCATATTGTGCAGGATCTCCTTAAAGGTCTCTTTCATGTGTTTGGCCTGCTTGATCTCATACTCTGAGTGATTGGTATGGAAGCGCAGTACCGGGATCCCGTATTTGTCTACCACTTTCGGATCGATCTCGCAGTAGTTTTTGATATCAGCAACCGCTTCTCCTCTACCAGCCATCCCTACACCTGCGCCATAGAAGAAACGGGCATCTTCTTTCAATCCGGCACCATAACCACCGGGATCTTTGGTTTTGCCATTCACCATGTACTTGCCGTTCTGGTATTCCATACCCATACCAAAGCCATAAGCCGGTTGACCCATACCACCCCAGTACTCAATATGATAACCCCGTGGGAAATCTAATTTTTTATTATCTAACCACCATGGCGTATAAACGTGCATACCACCCACCCCATCTTCGTTATAGCGTTTACGGCCAAACAGCTGCGGTAAAACACCTCCTATAGCGGCACCGGTAGAATCGTGCAGGTATTTACCTACTACATTACTATCGTTGGCCAAACCGTTGGGATGGCGGGTTGATTTTGAGTTCAGTAACAAACGGGCGGTTTCGCAGGCACTGGCAGCGAGTATCACTACACGGCCGCTTACCTGGTATTCCATATTGTCTGTTTTGTCAACATAAGAAATACCGGTGGCCAATCCATCCGCATTGGTAATAACTTCACGCGCCATGGCATTGGTGATCACATCCACATTACCGGTACTTACCGCAGGTTTGATCAATACGGAAGAAGAAGAAAAATCGCCATATACTTTACAGCTACGGCCACACTGCGCACAATAAAAACAGGCGCCGCGCTCATCATTGATTTTTTTAGTGAGGATCGACAAACGTGAAGGGATTACAGGAATACCGATACCCGTAGCCGCTTTTTTAATCATCAGCTCATGCAGCCTGGGTTTGGGCGCGGGTAAAAAAATACCGTCCGGATCGTTCTCCAGCCCTTCATTTGACCCGAACACACCGATCAGTTTATCGATCTTATCGTAATAAGGTTTTACATCTTCATAACCAATAGGCCAGTCATCGCCCAGTCCATCAATACTTCTGCGTTTAAAATCTTTCGGACCAAAACGCAGGGAGATCCTTCCCCAGTGATTGGTACGTCCGCCAATCATACGCGCACGCCACCAGTCCCATTTGGCACTTCCTTCGGCCATGGTATAGGGTTCCCCGTCAATTTCCCAACCCCAGTAACAGCCGTCAAAATCGCCGAATGGTCTGAATTTAGTGCTGGCTCCCCTACGTGGAGAATCCCAGGGATTTTTGAGTTGAGAAGAGTGTTTGGCCGGATCATAATCAGGCCCTGCTTCGATCAGGCAAACTTTTAAACCTGATTTGGCCAATACATAGGCAGCCATACCACCACCTGCACCGGAACCTACGATGACCGCATCGTATTTTTTGCTTTGTTTTTT
>SCVK01000542.1 GCA_004297075.1 Chitinophagaceae bacterium | reverse complement strand
CGGGGCGCGCCCATCTCGATCGCCTTGGCCATCGCCGTCGCCCAGGCGTCGGGGTCGTCCACCTTCACCAGCCAGCCGGTCTCGCCCGACAGCACGGTCTCGGTGGTGCCGCCGTGGTCGGAGGCCAGCACCGGCTTGCCCATCACCTGCGGCTCCACCGCCGTGCGCCCGAACGATTCCGGCTTGGTGGTCGGCAGCATGGCCAGGTCGCAGATCTGATAGGCGGCCGGCATGTCGTCGCAATGCCCGACCAGGCGAACCTGGTCCGACAGGTCCGCCGCGACGACCGCCGCCTCGACCTCTTCGCGATAGCCGGTGCGGCCCTGGTCGTCGCCGGCGAACAGGATCAGGAAGTTCTCGGTTCCGCGGGCGCGCATGCGCTTGGCGGCCTCGATGATCAGCAGGTGGCCCTTGATCCGCGTCAGGCGCCCGGCCAGCAGCAGCTTCACCCGGCGGTCGCGCGAATCCACGCCCCAGGCCTCGCGCAGCGCCTGCACCCGCTCGGGCGTCACCCAGCTGGGGTTGAAGCGCTCCAGGTCGACCCCGCGCGGGATCGAGACGATCCGCGCCGGGTCGATCTTGTGCTCGGCCAGCACGTGGTCGCGCGTGTAGTCGGAATTGGCGATCACCAGATCGCCGCGGGTCATCACCGCGTTGTACCAGCGCTTGAGGCTGTTCTTCGCGCCGTAGACGCCGTGATAGGTCGCCACGAACGGGGTCTTGGTCGCCTGCGCCGCCCACAGCGCCGAGAACGCCGGGGCGCGGCTGCGGGCGTGGACGATCGAGACCTTCTCGCGGCGGATCAGATCGACCAGTCGTGCGGCGTTGCCCAGCATCACCAGCGGGTTCTTGGTCTGCACCGGCATCTGCGCCAGCCGTCCGCCGTCCGCCTCCAGCCGCGCAGCCATGCGTCCGCCGCGGGTCGCGACCAGGGCCTTGCCCCCGGCGCGCACGACCGCATTGGCCACATCGATGGTGGTCTGTTCGGCTCCGCCGGTTTCGAGTTCCGGCACGACCTGCAGGAGAGTGAAGTCTGGGGGAAGCGTCACGGGTTCTGCATAGCGCAAGCCTCGGTTTGGTAAACCCTCTGCGCGCGCTTAACGATGTCACATCCGCGCGTTATGACCTGCCCATGGGTGAGACGAGCGGATTTCTGGAACGGCCCGACGGGGCGAAACTGGCTTGGCGGGCGGTGGCCGGCGACGGCCCTACG
>SCVK01000320.1 GCA_004297075.1 Chitinophagaceae bacterium | reverse complement strand
GAGTTCTTTGCTGATATCTGTCTGCAACAGCCATTTCTGCTGTTCGGCAGCAGAATCTTTTCTGTTCATATAGCTGGTTACATACCGGAGTGCCTGGGCAGCATCTCCTTTTTTGTTATAATATTCATACATCAACCGTTCATAGTCCATCCTGATCTCGGCAGAAGGGTGGGTTGTATCCAGCGAGGCAGCCAGACTTTGCAGGGTTTGCTGCATACCAGCAAGGTTATTTTGAGAGAGATAGAGCTCCGATAGCCGCAGCATACATAACTGCATATCATCTATAACAAAACCCTTACTCGCCTGCAGCTCAATGGCATGGCGGTAGAGAAAAACAGCCGAGTCTTTATTACCTTTTGCGGCATGCACATTGGCCATATTACCATAAATCACACCTAAAGCGGCGGCATAGCGGGTAAGGCTGTTAGCACTGTCAATAGCCAGCTGGCGGGGGTTCTGTGCTACCAGTGCCAGGGCCTGCCGGTAATACAGCATGGCACTGTCGTGTTTTTGTTGTTTGGTATAACAAAGGCCAATATTATCGAGCACTTCCTGTTTTTTGTTATTGATGTAAGGAATGATCTTTTCGCAGAAGTCGATATACAGCAGGGATTCTTTAAAATACTGTCCCGAAGCCGCCCATTGCTGTTGGCGGTACAGGATCATGGCAATGGTATAGGGTACCCTCATTTTACGACATACATCATTACTGTTGCGGGCCAGTTGTATCGCTTCAAAAAAGTCGTTATAAGATTCTGCATATTTTTTCAGGTGAAATTTCACTTCCCCCCTGCCCATCAGCGTACTCGACAGAAAATCTGTTAAACCCGCATCCTTTGGGTATTGCCGTAACAGGTTTACGAGCGAGTCCATATACAGCATCTGCAACTGCGTTTTGCCTATGACGCCATTTACATAGGCCGCAGTACTGTAATAGCGGGTGTATTCGTATACCGTATGTTCCGTTTTGGTCTGAAACATCGAATCCACATAGTGCATGGCTTTTACCACCTGGCCGCTTTCAAACTCATTACCTTTTACCCGTAACAGGCTATCGGCCGCAGCTGCCGTACCAATGGGCAGTTTGCCTTTTTGCGCACATCCGCCTGCATACAAACAGGCGCCCATGAGTAGGCATGCGTTCCTGAAAAATAACAGCAGCTGGTTCATGGTTGGCGGGGCTATTAGGATAACTAAGGTAAAACGGAAAAAGGAATCTGCATAGGGGATGGATATACAAGGAGGCCAATTAAAAATGCAACATTAAAAATTAAAACATTTTAGGGGCAGGATGGGTATTAGGTAAAAAGGCAAATCACTTTCAAACCAAAACCTTCTTTTTTTGTTTAATGGGGTAAAGCATCAGAATTTTATACTCTAAACGGATCGGTTATGTTACCAGGAAGCGTGTTGTTACGTTTATCATTACTAATTAGCTGCAGTTTTGCCACCCTGATTACCCTTGCCCAGAACAATGGCCGGATCTCCGGTACGGTACTGGATAAGACCACCCAGAAAGCCATTGCCAATGCCACGGTGCGGGTAAAAGGTAGTACCCAAGCGGCTATTACCGATACCAATGGTGTGTTCCGCATCACGGATATCCCGGTTAAAACCTACTCGGTTGAGGTTAGCGCTACGGGATACCAGACAACTACTTTATATAATATCATCCTGAACGCCGGTAATGAGTACACGGTAACGATAGAAATGGAACCACAGGTAAGCGAACTCACAGCCGTAGTGGTTAGTAATAACCGCCGTACCGCCAAAGCGGCCACGCTCGAGAGCCCGTTAAGTGTGCAACGCCTAACACTGGAAGAGATCCGCAGTAATCCCGGCGGTAACTTCGACATCAGCAAAGCCATACAGGCATTACCCGGTGTGGGTGGCGGTGCCGAAGGAGGCAGTTTCCGCAACGATATCATCATCCGCGGGGGGGCACCCAATGAAAACGTGTATTATTTGGATGGGATCGAGATCCCGGTGCTGAACCACTTCCAGACACAGGGCAGCTCCGGCGGACCGCAGGGCATGCTCAATATTTCTTTTATTGAAGATGTAAAACTGAGTTCTTCCGCTTTTGATGCGCGTTACGATAATGCACTCAGCTCCGTATTCCAGTTTAAACAGCGCAATGGTAACGCCAACAAGTTTCAGGGTAATGCCCGTATCAGCGCCACCGATGTATCGGCTACCCTGGAAGGGCCGATGTCGAAAGATAAAAAAACCACATTCCTCGCGTCGGCCCGCCGCTCCTATTTACAATTATTGTTTTCTGCCATCGATCTGCCCATCCGTCCCAATTACTGGGATTTCCAAACCAAGATCACCCGCCAGCTCAACCCCAAAACCACTTTGTCGTTTATGGCTCTCGGTGCCATCGATGAATTCAGCCTCGCCCCCATCAAAAAAGCAACACCGGAAAAATTATATATTATCAATGCCAACCCCACCATTAACCAATGGAACTATACTTTTGGCCTGAGCCTGAAAAAATTGGTGAAGAATGGGTATGTGAACTGGGCCCTCAGCCGTAATGCGTTTGATAATGCGATCCAGTCATACGAAGACAATACCACCCAACTCCCCTCCCAGCTCACGCTCGATTACACTTCGCGGGAAACGGAGAACAAACTACGGGTTGATGTGAACAGGAATATCAATGGCTGGAAGATCAGTTATGGCGCTTCGCTGCAGTATGTACAATACCAGAACCGCTCTTTCACAGTGATCCGGAAAGAACTCAAAGACAGTGCC
>SCVK01000319.1 GCA_004297075.1 Chitinophagaceae bacterium | reverse complement strand
GCTCGGTGGAGAGCGGGTGTAAGTCCCGTACTACGCAAGTTCTCTTGTT
Source organism: Chitinophagaceae bacterium (assembly GCA_004297075.1). GTDB lineage: Bacteria > Bacteroidota > Bacteroidia > Chitinophagales > Chitinophagaceae > Sediminibacterium. Next base: position 4,605 of record SCVK01000319.1, on the reverse strand, counting down.
GGTTCGCAGCACCACCGGGCCTCTTTAAATCTCCAAACAATGCGAACCAGCAAGAGACAAAACAGCAAACGCCCGGATGTGCGTAGTTTAAAAATTCAACCGAAAACAAGGTTCAACAGGTACAGTAACAAAGATGTTCCGGAAATCAAACTCTGTGGCAACTGGTTACAAAATCTTGGCTTTGAAATGGGCGAAAGGGTGACAATTACGTCAATGCCGGAACTGCTCATTATCAGAACAGCGAAATGACAAAATAAGAGCCGTTAACTCAATTAGCGGCTCTTATTAATTCGTACCTGTTATTTCTCCGCAGATTCTGCCGGGCAGTAGTTCTAAACTTCGGTTTTTAGTTATAAATTCAGCTTCAGTTCCGGGCAGACAGTTGGTTAATTCCCCAACTGCACAAAGCCTCGAACGTTAGCGATAATAAAAATGATGTCTCTCTATAAAAGATTAATCTGTTATTTCCTATCATTTGCGATCGTTCTGAATGCGCATGGTATACAAAATAGCTCGCCCGAAGTTCTTGAATGGAGCACTATCAAAATAAATAACAAACTACCGCTTCTTTGTAAGAAATCAGAACTACTAAACCTATTAGGAAAGCCAGACAAAATACTTGATCCTAAAAATATAGATATCTGCGCCTCTTATTTTGATAAAGACTTCTCTTATCTTGTCTGGGGAGATAGCCAATTTGAATCTACAAATTCAAAAGCTGTTATTAGCTCTATTGACTTGGAGTCAGGAAAAATAAGTCTTGTTTCTCCCAAAATCATACTAGATAAATCTGTCACCTTTGATAAGATTAAGAAGCTGTTTCCCCAAGCATCAAGAAACGCTGAGGAACTGATAATAGACAAGAAAGGAAAAGTTTTAAGTATTAAGCTTGCCACATCGCATAAAAATTCAGATGATGGATGGCTTTTATTTTTTAAGGCAGGAAAATTGGTCAGAGTAGACTACTGGATTGCTTGTTAGTGTTATTACCGCTAACATCGGCTTTGTGAAAGGTGGCTACATAACATTGGCTTTGGCTGCGGACAATCTGTTACGGTTCGGCACGAAAGAAATAAAATCATTATCACGGTAAACAGTGAAGGGAATGTCCACGATTAAAAATACTGCCGCTACTATTGCGAGACACTATCACTTTCTGCTTATTTCCTTCTTGTTTTGTTCGCTCCTGCTTTACCATTTCTTCTATCCCCCGCCGCTGAAAGAGCGAACCGGAATAGGATCAGCATAGGATCAGAATAGAACCAGCAACGGACCAGCAACGAACCAAAAACGAACCAGAATAGGACCGGAAGGGCACTTGATGGGCATTTGAAGGGCACTTGATGGGCACTTGATGGGCACTTGATGGGCACTTGAGCCCCCAAAACCACCCATATTGGTTGGCACCGCTTATATTGTATGCTCCCGGCAAAACCCATCAGCATCTTTACCCAAAAAAAGAAAAAGAAGCAGCCATTTCTTAGGTACTAACATCGGTTTCAGCCTTCCCGGTTCAACAAGCTAACGGGAAAAAGATTTTTAGAGATAATTAAAGCTAACATGCGTTAGCATTGTTTTAGTTTCCCTATTTTTGAGGCTCAAATAACTACCCCATGGAAAGAGATTTTGAGGAGATCTTCCAGGATAAGATTGACCAGGAAATAAAGATCGAACCCAAAGACTGGATGCCGGAGAAATACCGGCAAACACTGATCCGCCAGATCAGCCAGCACGCGCATAGCGAAATTGTGGGTATGCTGCCCGAGGGCAACTGGATTACCCGTGCCCCTAACCTGCGCCGCAAAGCTATTTTAATTGCCAAAGTACAGGACGAAGCAGGTCATGGTTTATATCTCTATTCCGCCGCCGAAACCCTCGGCATTACCCGCGATGAAATGTATGCACAACTGCATAGCGGTAAAGCCAAATATTCATCCATCTTCAATTACCCTACTTTATCCTGGGCCGATATTGGTGCCATTGGCTGGTTGGTAGATGGTGCCGCCATCATGAATCAGGTGCCTCTCTGCAGAAGCAGTTTTGGTCCGTATGCAAGGGCCATGGTGCGGGTATGTAAAGAAGAGAGTTTTCACCAGCGCCAGGGTTTCGAAATCTTACTCACCCTGGGCAAAGGAACCGAAGCACAAAAAAGAATGGCGCAGGATGCCATTAACCGCTGGTGGTGGCCCAGTATTATGATGTTTGGCCCCACAGACGATGAAAGCCCCAACACCATCCAGAGCATGAAATGGAAGATCAAACGTTTTACCAACGATGAGCTTCGCCAGAAATTTGTGGATGTATGTGCGGAACAGATCAAAATACTTGGACTCACCATCCCCGATAAAGACCTGAAATGGAATGAAAGCACCGGGCATTATGATTTTGGCAAGATTAACTGGGATGAGTTCTGGCAGGTAGTACAGGGCAATGGCCCCTGCAACAAACAAAGACTCGAAACCCGCAAAAAAGCCTGGGAAGAAGGTGCATGGGTAAGAGAAGCAGCGAGCGCTTATGCAGAAAAAAGGAAACAGAAACAGGTAGTAACAGCAGCGTAGTTTTGGTTTATTGGTTTACTGGTTTCTTGGTTTATTAGTAATACGCATTTACGAATAAACAAGTAAACCAATAAACAAGCAAACAAATAAACCAATAAACAAATAAACAAATAAACCATGTCAAATACAGAATGGCCTCTCTGGGAAGTATTCATCCGCAGCAAACAGGGGCTCGATCATAAACATGTAGGTAGTCTGCACGCCGCAGATGCGCAAATGGCCATAGAGAACGCACGCGATGTATATACCCGCCGCATGGAAGGCGTAAGCATCTGGGTTGTAGAGAGCAAATATGTACACGCGAGTAACCCCGCAGAAGCAGGCGCCTTGTATGATCCGGCAAACGACAAAGCGTACAGGCATCCTACTTTTTATCATTTACCGGATGAGGTGAAACATATGTAACTGGTGGAATAGGTAATTAAGGTAAAAGGGTAATTAGGTAAATTCTATTTACATGAGTGATCAGGAATATTCGGGGGGCTTTCAGGATTTGATTGTGTGGAAAGAGGCGAGGTTTTTCAGGGAAACTATTTCTGCTATTTGTAAAACCCTTCCAAAAGAAGAACAATTTCGCCTGGTTGATCAGTTAAGAAGGGCCTCAAGAAGCATTACCGCCAATATTGCTGAAGGATATGGCAGGTACCATTACCAGTAAAATATCCAGTTCTGCAGACAGGCAAGAGGAAGCCTCATGGAATGCCTGGACCACCTGATTTGCGCAGCAGACGAATCCTATATTTCAAAAGAGCAGCTAATGACATTGGAAAAAGATTATCAAAAAATATTAAAATTACTAAACGGCTATATCGCCTTTTTACGAGACAAAAAATCAAACACCTAACCCCCATTTACCAAATTACCATAATTACCTAATTACCCATTTACCCTAATTACCTATTTACCCAATCACCCATGAACCTCCTACACTACACCCTCCACCTCGCCGATAACGCACTCATCATCGGTCATCGCAACAGCGAATGGTGCGGACATGGACCCATACTCGAACAGGATATTGCCATCTCTAATATTGCATTGGATTATATTGGCCAGGCAAGAAATTTTTACCAGTATGCCGCTGAACTAACCGGTAACGGTGCCACAGAAGATTCACTGGCTTACCTGCGTGATGCGATCGATTTCAAAAACTGCCTGTTAACCGAGGTACCCAATGGCGACTGGGCACAAACCACTTTACGGCAGTTCTTCTTCAGTGCCTACCAGTATTTTTTATACGAGCAACTGCAAAACAGCAGCAACCAGCAGCTGGCCGCTATTGCAGAAAAAGCGTTGAAAGAAGTAACGTATCATCTTCGCTGGAGCAGCGAATGGGTGATACGCCTGGGCGATGGAACGGAAGAAAGTAAACAACGTACGCTGCGGGCCATAGATGAGTTATGGAGTTTTACAGGCGAATTATTTACACCAGCCGATTATGAACAACAAGCTGTTACAGAGGGATACGGTGTTGATCTGTCACAGATCCGCGAAAACTGGTACAAAAAAGTAACCGCTGTATTTGAAGAAGCCACCCTGCCGCTGCCCAAAGAAAATGTGTGGATGCAAACAGGCGGTAAAACCGGGGTACACACAGAACACCTGGGTTTTATACTGGCCGATATGCAGTTTTTACAAAGGGCCTACCCCGGTGCAGAATGGTAATCTGAATTTCTGCTGAAGAGAAATTGATATGGAGATAAAAAACAACGATACTACAGTTCATCCAACAACTGAAGAGACAGAGAAAGCCGTATGGGCCATCCTTGAAACCGTTCCCGATCCGGAAGTGCCTGTATTATCTGTGGTTGACCTGGGTGTGGTTCGAAAAGTAGAGGTTACTCCGGCTACTACAGGTAATAAAGAAAGTTTATCAATTTCCTACACCCCCACTTACACCGGTTGCCCGGCCATGGATGTAATGAAAATGACCATGCAGATGGCTTTACAGGAAGCAGGTTTTACGGCGGTGCAATTCATACAGGTTCTCTCCCCGGCCTGGACCACCGACTGGATGAGCGAATCCGGCAAAGAAAAACTGAAAGCC
>SCVK01000318.1 GCA_004297075.1 Chitinophagaceae bacterium | reverse complement strand
TTATATTTGTCACTGTCATAAAAATCAGTTTGATACGATGAAAGGGTATTTAAGTAAGATTGTATTAGTCGCTTTCTGTCTGAGCCTCGGATCCTGCTTTCTGAAGAAGAATGCAAAATCGAAAGGGTTACCCGACGATGGTCAGTTGCATGGCGTGGCACCTACGGCTAATAAGAGCATGAATCCTCCCCGCAACATGGTCTATATTCCACCGGGAACCTTTCACATGGGTCCCAGTGATGAGGATATTAGTTTCAACTATACCTCCCGTAACAGGCAGGTATCTATTCCGGGTTTCTGGATGGATGCTACGGAGATCACCAATGATGAGTACCGTCAGTTTGTACACTGGACCAGAGACTCACTGGCTTTCAAGATCCTGTTCGGACAGGGAATCAATAAAGAAGATGATACCACTGCCGTTGACTGGAAAAAAGTAGCCACTATTAAATGGGACAGGAACACCATCGAAAAGATGAATGAACTGAACCTGGCTCCTGATAACCGGATTTATGGCAAACCCGAGATCGATCCTGATAAAATTGTTTACCGGATCGAATATTTTGATCTCGCCGCCGCTGCGAAAAGAGATAATGCCGGTTTACCGCGCAGTAATTTTATCCGCAAAGGCAACCAGAAAATTTATCCCGATACGCTGGTTTGGATGAGAGATTTCTCTTACTCCTATAACGAGCCCATGACCAAACGTTATTTCTCCCATCCCTCTTATGGAAATTATCCGGTGGTGGGTATCAACTGGAAACAGGCCGTGGCTTTCTGTCATTGGAGAACCCATTATCAGAATACCTTCCTCGAGAAAAAGAAATTCGCTATCGATGGCGATTACCGCCTGCCCAGTGAAGCTGAGTGGGAGTACGCTGCCAGAGGTGGCCTCACCAACTCCATGTTCCCATGGGGTAACCCTTACCTGCGTAATAAAAAAGGCTGCTTGCTCGCCAACTTTAAACCCGGCCGTGGTAATTATGCGGAAGATGGTGGTTTTTACACGGTACCTGCTAAAATGTACTGGCCCAACCAATATGGCTTGTATAATATGTCGGGTAACGTATCTGAATGGACAGGTTCTTACTTCTACGAAGGGGCTTATAACTTTATGTCTGACATGAGTCCGGATATCCGTTACGAAGCCAAGGATTCTGACCGTCCGAGGGAGAAAAGAAAAGTGGTTCGCGGCGGAAGCTGGAAAGACATTTCTTATTTCCTGCAGGTGAGTACCCGTAATTATGAATACCAGGATACAGCGAAATCGTATATCGGTTTCCGTTGTGTGATAGACCTGGCTCCTAAAATGAAAAAATAACCAACATAGTCTGGTAATCATTCAATCCTTTTCTTATCGATAACCTTTCATTGAACCGGCGCTGTAACAGTGGCCGGTTAAATGGTAAAATTCAAAAAATCTAAAACGAAGAACAATGGCAGCTGCTATTCCTCCTAAGATCTCCAAGTGGTTTGATGTATTTGTATCTATTGCTGCGGCGGTAGTTATTTATGGTGCCCTGCAGAAATTGCTGCACTCGCCAATCGCCGACTTTATGCTGAAAGTAGGTTTAACAGTAGAAGCCATCATCTTCCTTGGTTATGGTGTTTTATACCTCATCTACCCGGCCATCGACGATCACGAAGTACACCTGCCCGGCGGTGCCAAAGCGGTGAAGAGCAATTCAGCGCTCGATAGCCTGGATAAAATGCTGGAAGATGCCAATATTAACCAGGATACACTCGGTAAACTGAGTGCCGGTTTCCAGAAATTGAATACTACCGTAGCCCAGTTGGCGGATGTATCAGAAATAGCCAAATCTGCAGGCGATTTTACTGCCAAAACCAAAGAAGCAACCATTGCCATTGGCGGTATCAAAGATGCGGCTGTACATGCCACCCAATCACTGGCCGGTTTTCATGGTGCATCAGACAGTTCCAAACAATTTCACGAGCAGATGATGGCCATGAACAAAAACCTGGCTTCGCTGAACACTATTTATGAGCTGGAACTGCAGGAAGGAAATAACCACCTGAAAGCACTGAACCAGTTCTACGGTAAACTCACACAGGCGTCTACCGCAATGGCCAGCAGTGCAGATGATGCACTGAAAGCCAAAGAGCAGATTGCTGCACTGGCCAATAACCTGGGTAAACTGAACCAGCTGTATGGAAATATGCTTACTGCGATGCAGGGAAGATAATCCCATCGTCATCAGTAGCAGAAATAAATCCAATTTGTAAAACCTGTTGTTTTAAAAATATAAGCGAGAATGTCACTACCCAAGGAGCCGCGGCAAAAGATGATCAACATCATGTACCTGGTGCTAACCGCACTGCTGGCACTGAATGTATCTGCCGAAATATTAAACGCCTTC
>SCVK01000317.1 GCA_004297075.1 Chitinophagaceae bacterium | reverse complement strand
TCTGTATCGCCCTTACAGGCTTTTCTCACAACAGCCGTTTGTATGGTGTTAGCCTGTTCCAATGGTTGTCTGGGAATAAGAGTTGGAGGTTTGGGAAAGGTTGGAAGGTGGTGGTGATTTTTTTTCGGAAAGTAGATAAAGTAAATAGGTATATATAGTAAATAGAGCGGATGAGTGCCTATCGACCCCCCCACTTGTGTACTCTATATACTTTATTTACTATATATACTCTATATACCTAACCAAGCCTAAGCGAGATCCAGCACGGGCTTATTTTGTAAAATGGTTTCTATCTTATCCATTACTTCCCAAGAAAGCAGTTGTAAACTCTCCAGGGCTTTCAGGTTTTCGAATAACTGCTCTTTTTTGGTGGCACCCAGGATGGCAGTGGTTACATGGGGGTTTTTGATGGTCCAGGCAATGGCCAGCGAGGCCAGCGATACACCCAGTTCATTGGCCAGTTGGGTCAGTTTTTTTACTTTCTCCAGTTTTGTATCCTGTATCCAGCGGTCTTTGAGCCAGCCAAAACCTTCAATGGCCAGGCGCGAATCTTCGGGGATGCCATTATTGTATTTGCCGGTTAAAAAACCAGCCGCCAGCGGACTCCAGATCGTGGTGCCCAGTCCTACGTTCTGGTATACCGGCAGGTAATCCTGCTCCACTTTAAACCGTTCAAACATGTTATACTGCGGTTGCTCTACCGTTGGGCCTATCAGGTTGTATTGTTGCGCTACGCGATGGGCTTCCATGATCTCGGCACCACTCCATTGGCTGGTACCCCAGTATAATATTTTGCCCTGCTGTATCAGGTTGTGCATGGTCCACACCACTTCTTCAATGGGCACCTGTGTATCGGGACGGTGGCAGAAATAGAGATCGAGATAATCGGTCTGCAGCCGGCCAAGCGCTTCATGGCAGGCTTCTACCAGGTGTTTGCGGCTTAAACCGGTCTGGTTGGGTTTGTTATCGGCCCCGCGCCAGCCAAAAAATACTTTGGAAGAGAGGGTATAGGAAGTTCTGTCCCATTTTTTGGCTTTCAGTACCCGCCCCATCATTTTCTCACTTTCGCCCAGTGCATACCCTTCTGCATTATCAAAAAAATTGATACCGTTATCGTAGGCAATGCCCATCAGTTCATCGGCACTGTTATCGCTGATCTGTTTGTGAAAAGTAACCCAGCTGCCAAAACTCAGTACGCTTAACTGCAGACCGCTGCGGCCCATCCTTCTGTATTCCATGTGGCTGTTTTTTAGAATAGCAAGGTATTAAATATGGAGGAGAGGGTTACAAACCATTTTATTTCCGCGTCGTATCGCTTCCATTTGCCAGACTATCTGCGATCATGACAAAACTACCGGGCTGAATTTTGAATAAGGTGGGATTGGAGAAGTCCTGGTTGCTTGTCATACCTACACCTGAGAATCGTTTTTTCGGGTAACGCTGGCTGATGGTTACTTCCTTGTCGGTATAGAATTTCTGCAGGTTCTGGTCCCAGTACATTTCTTTGCAGAACAGGGTATCGCCCTTTACATTAAACACTACTACGCTATCGCGGAGAAATACTTTGTTCTGGTTTTCGAAGTAAATACCGTACAACGCGCTCAATTGACTTTCGATCTGTGCGGTACTATCATTATAAAAATCCACGTGTAAGGATCGGGGAAATTCTGTTCTACGTCCGGTATCTCCCTGGATCCGCAGCATTAGGGGTGCCGTAAGATGTGCCCGCATTTTACCATCCATACTCAGGTAACTGCTGATATTTTTGCCCTCTTCTATATTCTCTTTTTTCCGGCCCAGCTCCCGCACTTCATTCACATCATTTTCGCAACCCCACAAAAAAAAGCAGCCGGATAGAATGGCTGCTGTAAAAAATATTTTATGTGAGATCAGTTTAGTCATACCTGCGTTTGATAAACCAAAGATCGCTTAAACTCATGCCAAAAGTAAACTGAAAATAACTTTCTGTGATATTGTTAACAGCTGTTCCTCTTTTCCCAAACTGCACAGCTGTATTCAGGAAAGTGAACTGGTTATCATACGCTCTCCATTTTTTGATCGGTAAACCTGCACCCAGAGAGAAGCCAGTATGTTTTAAACCATTGCCATCTGCATTGATATAATCTTTGCCGGTAAAGAAACCGGCACGGTAATTTACATTGTTCCAGTAACCACGGCCCGATAAAGGATCGGGACAGAACTGCACACCCAGTTTCAACTGCCAGCTATCTGCCAACTGATCGGGTTGTCCATAAAAACGGTATTTGGTCCACTGGGTAGCTGTGTATTCTGCCCCGATAGACCAGAGTTCAAAAACACCTCTCGGGTTGGTAACGGTTTTGTGCAGTGTAAGTCCGGCCGCATAGGTAGACGGCAGGGTAATTTTTCCCTTGATATTGTACACTTCAGAAACCGAATCGATCTTATAATCGCCTGTAGTAGTAGGGGTATACGTTTGTTTGAGCTGGTCCTGCGAAGCAGATAACTGTTGTTGCAAGGTTCCGGTTACACCCATTCTGAGCAGGTAGTTATGGGTGGTTTTGGTTTCGGCGATCACTTTTTTGCCAACCGAAAATTCATACTGTAATCCGCCATGCAGAAAAACGCCGCTATAGCTGGTTTTGGTAGAGGAGAGACCCTGGTAAAAAGCTACGGTATCGTTCAGGAAAGCTTTACGGGTATTAATTTCTCTTTTGCCAAAATTGTAACCGGTATTGAACCCGATACTGAAATTGCCGATCTTTTTACCAACACCAACAAAAAACTGGTTCAGGCCACCCTGTCCGTCATAAACGGTCAGAAGGCTATCTCCCGTCCCTGCCATCACACTGCGGTTTTCAATAGAGTAGTTAATGGAACTGAGTGGTTTTAAACCGAATGCCATACCCCAACCCCTGGCTCTTTTCAAAGGGATGCCTACGGCGATATAAGAAGGGGTAAAATTTTTAGAAGAGAATTTACCGGTAGGATTATTACTGATCAGCGAACGGGTATCGATGGTCAGACCCACATCAAACGTAACCATGTACAGCGAACCGTAAGTAGCCGGGTTGTTGAAATTGACTGCCTGTCCTACGTTATTGTTCAATCCATCGGCATAAGCGGCAGAAAGACCACCCATGGCGCGACTGATCACATGCTGGTTGGAATACAGTTCACCCAGACCATACCTTGAAAAAGGGGAGTTCTGTTGCGCAGAGGAACCAAGCAGAAAAAAAACCGGTAATAATGCCAGGAAAATCCTAGCGGTTGTTGAACTCACTGATCGCATACAGGCCTTTGTAGATTAAGTTAGGGTCGGCAAATATCTTGTTTTTTAGGTGCGGTACAAAAAAACCCATATCACC
>SCVK01000430.1 GCA_004297075.1 Chitinophagaceae bacterium | reverse complement strand
GCCTTCCTGCTCGGCCGGGAGGAGTTTGAGGAAGGCGCCGAGATCCGCAGGGTCGAACCGTTTGGTTGCGGCGAACTGCCACAGGATCGGGCCGAGCTTCGGGCCCAGCTCGGCGAGGCCCTGGCCAAGAAATTTCGCGATCGATTCGCCCGCCTCGGCCAGCATTTTCCGGTTGGTGCAGAAGCGCGAGGCCTTCACCGAAAAGACGAAATCGTCGGGCACCGTCTCCGCCCATTTGGCCCAGGTCTCGCGCTTCTGAGTGCTGTAGAAGGTGCCGTTGATCTCGATCGCCGTCAGCTGACGGCTGGCATATTCGAGCTCGCGGGCCTGGGCGAGGCCCTTGGGATAGAAATTGTCGCGCCAGGGCTCATAGGTCCAGCCGCCGATCCCGACATAGGGCCTGCCCGTCATCAGAAGCTTGCCCCATCCACCTTCTGGATCTCCAGCGCGTCCAGATCGGCGGCGGGTACGCAGCGCAGGTTGATCGCCGCCATCTGGCTGCCGTCGGGGCCGGTGCCGATTGCGAAGCTTTGCGTGCCGCAGGTCGTGCAGAAGCGATGCTCTATCTTGTGCTTGTAGAAGCGGTAGCTCTGCAGATCGGCCTCGCCACGGTCGAGCGTGAACTGCTCCGCGGGGAAGAAGGCAAGCAGGAAGCCCTTGCGCCGGCAATGCGAGCAATTGCACTGCATGGCCCCGGTCGGCAGCTCGGCCTCGACCGTATAGGCGACCTTGCCGCAGTGGCAGCTTCCTTCGAATGACATTCCCATCAGCTCCTTATATGTGTCACGCCCAATATAATCAGCCTTCGACGATGGTCGTGAAGCCGCCGTAGATCATCCGCTTGCCGTCGAACGGCATCGTCGCCATGTCGCCCTTCAACCGTTCGTCCTCCATAACCTTCTTCATGCACTGGTCGCGCACGTCCCGCGAGGGATAGGTTATCCAGGAGAAGATGACGACCTCGTCGTCCTGCGCCTGCACGGCGCGCGGAAAGCTGGTCAGCTCGCCATAGGGAACATCGTCGGCCACGGCCTCGACATAGCCGGTCGCGCCATATTCGAACCAGACGCCCTGCGCCTTTTCGGCCAGCGCCTTATAGTCGTCGAGCCTGTCCTTCTTCACCGCGAGCACGAAACCGTCGACATAGGTCATGGGAGCTCTCCTCGATCGTTCAGGCCGTGATAACGCATCGGCCATGACAAGGACGTAATGGATAGAGCCGATCCTACACGGGACGGCGCGCGAATCCATCGGCCGAGCGGCTTTCGACGAGCTCGGCGAGCATCCGGACCGTCGGACGGTCGCGCAGCGCCGCCGCGTCGGCATGCGCGCCGAACAGCAGGCCGATGTCGCGGCTGAACGCGAAATCGGCGAGTTGCGGCCGCACCACGCCGGGTGCCGTGAAGCAATCCGGCATCACCGTCACCCCGAGCCCGGCGCGGACCAGGCGCAGCGCGCGATCGTCGCTTGTCACGCGGGCGGCGAAGAAGGGCCGCACGCCCCGCGCGGTGAAGTAGCGGCTGGTATCCGACAGCAGTTCGCAATGGCGCCGCACGATCATGGTCTCGCCGGCCAGCTCGGCGCCTTCGATCAGGTCGCGCCGGGCGAGGGGGTGGCCCTCCGCCATCGCCAGCGCATAGCCTTCGGTCATAAGCCGCTCGGCCGCGAAGCGCGCATCGTCGCGCACGATGCTGAGCGCGAGATCGAGGCTTCCGCGCGCCAGCCGTTCGGCGAGTTCGCGTTCACGCCCCTCGACGAACTCGATGCGCTCGATGATGCCCGCCGCGCGCAGATCCGTGACATAATCCTCGATCCAGACGGACGGTATCGACGCGAGAATGCCGAGCCGCAGGCTTTGCGCCACGGGTGCCTGCTGCACCGACCGCTCCGCCGCCGCGAACTCGGCTTCGATACGACGGGCATGGTCGGCAAGCTGGACGGCGGCGGCGGTCAGCTCGACCCGGCGATTGCTGCGGATGAACAAGGCGCGGCCCAGCAGCGTTTCGAGCTTGG
>SCVK01000316.1 GCA_004297075.1 Chitinophagaceae bacterium | reverse complement strand
TTTTAACCTATTTTTGCCGCGAATTTCAAAACCACAGAAATCATTCCCCATGGCAGTATTAGTGAATAAAAACTCCAAGATCATTGTTCAGGGTTTTACCGGTACAGAAGGTACATTCCACGCAACCCAGATGATTGAGTACGGAACCAATGTAGTAGGTGGCGTAACCCCCAATAAAGGCGGTACCACACACCTCGACAAACCCGTATTCAATACCGTAGCGGATGCCGTTAAGCAAACAGGTGCTGATGTAAGTATCATTTTTGTACCACCGGCATTTGCCGCTGATGCGATCATGGAAGCTACTGATGCAGGTATTGCCCTGGTGGTATGTATCACAGAAGGTATTCCGGTACAGGATATGGTGAAAGTGAAAAACTACCTGCAGGGTAAAAATACCCGTTTGGTAGGCCCTAACTGCCCTGGCGTTATCACTGCCGGTGAAGCCAAAGTGGGTATCATGCCCGGCTTTATCTTTAAAACAGGCCGTATCGGTATCGTTTCCAAAAGCGGAACCTTGACTTATGAGGCTGCCGACCAGGTGGTGAAAGCCGGTCTGGGTATCAGTACCGCTATCGGTATTGGTGGCGACCCCATTATCGGAACACCTACCAAAGAAGCGGTAGAACTGCTGATGAACGATCCTGAAACCGATGGTATCATCATGATCGGTGAAATTGGTGGTAGCATGGAAGCAGAAGCTGCCCGCTGGATCAAAGACAACAAAACCAAACCTGTGGTAGGCTTTATTGCCGGCCAGACAGCCCCTCCCGGCCGTCGTATGGGTCACGCAGGAGCCATTATTGGTGGTGCAGACGATACCGCTGCCGCTAAAATGAAGATCATGGCAGAATGTGGTATTGAAGTAGTGGCCAGTCCTGCCGATATCGGTATTACCATGGCTGCCGCCCTGAAAAAATAGTGACATACCGCTTTATATCTCGATCCCGGTCAATATTGACCGGGATTTTTTTGCGCGGTCGTCAACCCGGGCTATCCTACCTTTATCCTGCTTGCTTTAGTTACAATCTTTTGTTAATCGGTTATCACTTATATGAATTAATCAGCAAGTTTGCATCCCATCCTGTAAAGGAATTGTTTCACCGAAATATTGCTACATGTTTTTAAGAAAACTGGTTTTTGTTTTTTCGATCTTATTCTCTGCCAATCTGTATGCACAGCCGGCAGATACCCTTTTCCAGAAAGAATGGCTCGGCATCGATACCCTGATTATTCATAATGATCTTACCAGGTCGGCATTGGATAAAGTGACCATATTATATAATAAAGCCAAACAAAAGCAATTACATGCGCAGGTTGTAAAATGCCTGATCTATGAATATACTTTGCAAAACAGGATCACGGAAGGCGCCTCCGATTCATTACTGAACAGGATCCGAAAAGAATTGGCAGCCACGCGGGATGAAACAGCGAAAGCGATACTTCACTCGTTGCTGGCGAAACTATACAGCCAATACCTGAATGATAACTTCTGGAGGATCAATGACCGTAAAAAAACAACCGGTATCAGTCAACCGGATATTGCCACCTGGGGCGTTGCAGATTTTGCCCAAGCGATCCGAAAGCATTTTACCCAATCATTGGAAAAAACAGCCGTACTGCAGCAAACACCTGTAGACCGTTACGATGCCATACTCAAGAGAGGAAATGCCCGTTTGCTCCGGCCCAGTTTATATGATCTGCTGGCACATGAAGCACTGGATTATTTCAGATCAGCCGATCAGCTGATGATCCGGTCGGCCGTACTGAGACCTGTTAGCGCATTTATCCTGCCGGGAAAACCCGCTCTTTCTACGATGGATAATTTTATGGCCCATCGTTTTTTTACCATAGACAGCAGCTCACCCAGCTGGAACAGTCTTCAGTTATTTCAGCAGTTATTACGGTTTCACCGGAAAGATACAGACCCCAATGCTTTACTGGAACTGAATACCGAAAGAATAGAATGGGCCTATCAACAAACCGAGCTGGCTGAAAGGGATACCTTATATGCAACTGCCCTGAAAGAAATGACGGATCGTTATCCGACTTATGCGGCCACGGCGCAGGCATGGTATTTACTGGCCCGGAAAGAAGCGGATAAAGCTGCTACTTATCAACCTTTTCAGGATAGTACCGGAAGATGGGGTTACCGGAAAGCAAAAGAAATGGCAGAGAAAGCGCTTTCCTTATTTACCGGCAAAGAAAACGATCCCGGTATTGGCAATCTGCAAAACCTGATACGGGAGATTCATCGCAAAGAAGTAAGTACCAGAACCGAGTCTGTCAATCTTCCCGGCATTGCATTCCGGGCACTGGTCAATTACCGGAATATAGATACCCTTTATGCCAGAATTATCCGGATAGAGAATACCGATTTCCCTGAAAATGATTTCGTCAATGAGGAAGCCTGGAAAAAAATAACCCGGCAGAAAGCATTCCGGAATATGACAGTCTCCCTTCCTGCCACTGAAGATCACCAGTTGCATGCAGTAGAAATCAAACTGGATGAATTACCCCTTGGAAGATATGCCTTACTCTGTTCAGATAATCAACAATTTAACGATAGCCTCCATACCCTGAGTCTGCAATATTTTCAGGTATCGCAACTCAGTTATGTACGTAACGGCAATGATTTTTTTGTGCTGAACCGTTCAAACGGTTACCCAATGCCAGATGTTACCGTACATATTTACAAATCATGGTATTCGGGTAATGCATGGGTAAATTATCCGGTAATAGAAAGAACAACAGATCCAAACGGTCGATTCTCTTATACTGCAGAAACCAATAATGAACGTGCCAGATTTGAATTGACACTGAAAGATGACCGGCTGTTTTCGCAAAATCAGGATTATATTTTTCAAAACAATTTTACGCGTAGTAACCCAGACAGTATTACTTATGAAAAAAGAAACCAACGGGTATTCTTTTTTACGGATCGCAGCATCTACCGTCCGGGCCAGACGGTTTTCTTCAAAGGCATTGCTGTCAGCAGAGACTATCATACCAAACGCAGTAAACGTTTCAGCAGCAAAGAGCCTTATTGGGTGTACCTACATGATGCCAACCAGAAAATCATTGATTCTCTCAAACTGACACTCAACGATTTTTCATCGCTGAGTGGAAACTTCCAGCTTCCTAAAAATGTTCTTACCGGCAGTTTCAGTCTTTCGCTGAAACAGATCCCGGCAGAAGGAAACTATTTCTCGGTAGAAGAATACAAAAGGCCCGCTTTCCAGGTCTCTTTCGACAAAGTAAAAGCGGCTTTTCGTTTACAGGATACGGTCAGGGTAACCGGTAATGCCATGGCGTATGCCGGCAACAGCATCGGTGGCAGCAAAGTTGTATACAATGTTACCCGTACCACACATAGGTATGAACCCTGGAGATTCGGAAGAAGATCCTACCCTGGGGGTAACGACCGGCAGATCAGTTCCGGAGAAACCATTACCGATGCCACAGGTAAATTCAGTATTGACTTTATTGCAATGGCAGATGATATCATCGACCGAACCGGCAATCCTTATTTCGATTATAAGATTAGCGCAGATATTACAGATATCAATGGAGAAACGAGGAGCAGCGAAACCACCATCCGGATAGGTACTGCCTCCCTGCAACTTTCACTGAATGCACCTGCTATTATGGAAGCAGACAGTCTGAATAAAATCAGCATCAGCACTACCAATCTCAGTGATGAAAAACAAGCTGCTACTGTACAACTGCAGATCTATGCCCTCCAGGAACCGGGCCGTATGGTAAGAAAAAGATACTGGCAAAGACCCGACCAGTTTATACAGACTAAAGAAACCTTTCTACGCTATTTCCCCTCAGATGAATATGAGGAAGAATCAGACTATCAGAACTGGCCGGTAGTAAAATCCGTCTCAGACATCACAGTAGATACCAAAACCACCGACCAATATACCATTACACCGGGGGCACTGGCAGCCGGTTTTTATAAGATCGAAGCGGTAAGTACAGATACGTACGGGGAAAAAGTAACTGCAGTTACCTACGTACAGGTATTCAATGCCGCTATGCAGTTATTTGGCAACCATACCACCAACTTCCACTTTACTTACAACCAATCCATTCAACCGGGAGAAACAGCGGTATTTGCCAGTGGCAGCAATGCCCCTGTATTTGTGATCAGACAAATACTGAAACCGGATAGTCAAAAAGAGGCATTTCAATTTATAGACAAAAAGCAAGGACTGGAAAATATCCGTTACACCGCTACAGAAAATGACAGAGGCGGGGTTGGTATAGCAGAAGTATTTGTTTGGAACAACCGGGTTTACCAGCACACATATGCTATAGCAGTACCCTGGCGTAACAAAGAACTACAGATCACGTATGCCACCTGGCGCAACAAAACAGAGCCCGGCAGCAAAGAAAAATGGACAATGACGGTACAGGGAGAAGACAAGGAAAAAAACGCCGCAGAAATACTCACCGGTATGTATGATGCTTCGCTTGATCAGTTTAAGCCGCATAGCTGGTCGACCCCAAATCTCTGGCAGAACTATACTTACCGGAATGAATTTAACGGATCAGCTAATTTCAATGAAACCATTTCTTTTGAAAAGAATGTCCCCGTTTCCTATCGACCCGTTGCTGCGATTGAATTTGACCAGTTGGCAGCGAATGGTTATACTTTATGGAACCAGAACCTGAGCAGGTGGATTAATGATTCCGTTTTTCATCTCTCCCTTTCGCTCCGCAGATCACTGAAGCAATTGCGCGAATCAGGGGTAGCAGGTTATGGTTTGCCTATGAGAAAGACGCTATCTGCCGGAGCAATCCGTATCCGGGGCAATAGTTCGATGGACCAGAACAAAGAAATGCTGACAGAAAGCTCTCTCAACAAATTGTTTGCTCCGCCTGCGCTTGCTGAAGCTGTTGATATCACAGAGAAAAATGTAGCGCCCTTGCCGGATCTGAACCAGGTAGTACCCCGTAAGAACTTTAACGAAACAGCTTTCTTCTTACCCCATCTCTATGCCGATTCATCCGGCAAATACAGTTTCAGCTTTACCATGCCGGAAGCCCTGACCCGATGGAAATGGATGAGCCTGGCACATACCCGTGATCTGGCTTTTGGTTATACCAGCGAATATGTAGTTACGCAGAAACAATTAATGGTGCAACCCAATACACCCCGGTTTTTGCGCGAAGGAGATAACATGGAACTGAGCAGTAAAATCGTTAACCTCAGCGATAAGGAACTGACCGGACAAGTGAGCCTGGAACTACTGGATGCCACCACCCTGACTTCTGTAGATGGCTGGTTCCAGAATGTGTTTCCTACCCAGTATTTTACCGTAGAAGCGGGTAAGAGTTTTCTCGTTAAATTTCCGGTACAGATCCCCTTTAATTTCAATCGTCCGCTAACCTGGCGCATCAAAGCGAGCACCGGTGCCTTAAGTGATGGAGAAGAAAATACTTTGCCCGTAGTTACCAACCGGATCCTGGTAACCGAGAGCCTGCCCTTATTGGTAACAGGAGATACCACCCGCAACTTCCGTTTTGACAAACTGTTACGGAATACCAGCGAAAGCCTGACACAGGAAGCCCTTACTGTTGAATACAGCAGTAACCCGATCTGGTATGCGGTACAGGCATTGCCTTATCTGATGGAATACCCTTACGAATGTGCCGAACAGAGTTTTAACCGTTTATATGCCAACCTGCTGGCCGCATGGATCGTGAACAAGGATCCCCTGTTGAAAAACGTATTTAAACAATGGCAGCAGGACAGCAGTTCTTTACAAAGCAACCTGCAGAAAAATGAAGAGCTGAAACAGATCTTACTGCAGGAAACGCCCTGGGTATTAGCAGCAGAAAGTGAAGAACAACAGAAAAAGAATCTTGCGCTGTTGTTTGACCTCGTAAAACTTGGCACACAAACAGATGCACTGATTGAAAAACTAATCCAGCTGCAATTACCCAGCGGGGCATTCAGTTGGTTCAAGGGAGGATATGAAGACAGGTACATCACTAACTATATCCTTACCGGCATTGGCAAACTAAAACGTTTGGGAGCCTTATCTCCCGAAGCTTCCGGTAAGATCCGCATCCTGCTGGTAAAAGCGCTCCGTTACTTAGATGATAAAAATGAGGAAGCTTATCAGGCATTGCTCAAAAACAAAGCTGATCTGACAAAATACCTGCCTTCTTCCAGACAGGTTGAGTATTTGTACATGCGCAGTTTCTTCCGCGATATCGCGCAGCAATCGCCCAAAGCCTATGACTTCTTTTTTGCGCAGGCCAGAAAAACATGGGTGCAGCAGAACAGTTATTACAAAGCACAACTAGGACTGGTATTTTACCGCAATGGTGCCGAAAAAACCGCCACGCAAGCCATTTTACCGGCTTTGCTCGAAAATGCCATAACAGACCCGCAACTGGGCATGTACTGGAAAACAGCCTATGGAAGATATTGGTACCAGTCGCCCATTGAACACCAGAGTATGCTGATCGCCTTCATCAGCGAGATCAACCAGCAGGCCAAAGACCCTGCCCTTAACAAACAGTTGAATGCCATGCGCACCTGGTTATTGCTGAACAAACAGACCAATCACTGGAAAACCACCATTGCTACCGCCGATGCCTGTTATGCTTTGTTGCTGAATGGAGATGACTGGCTGAACAGGGAGAGAACGGTTACCATTCAGCTTGGCAAAACACAGATCAGCAGCAATAATGAAACAACCGCTGCCGGAACCGGCTATTTTAAAAAGCGGATCGAGGGTAGCCGTATTACCAATGCTATGGGTAATATCACCGTAACTACCCGATCCGGTACATCTCCTTTTGCCAGCCCGCAAAAAAACAGTTCTCCTTCCTGGGGTAATGTATACTGGCAGTATTTTGAAGATCTGGATAAGATCACCAGCGCGGCTACCCCCTTATCCATCACTAAAAAAATCTTTATCGAAAAAAATACGGATGCCGGAAAATTGCTACAGGCTGTAAACGAAGGTGAGGAACTAACCATCGGCGACAAAATAGTGGTACGCTTAGAACTTCGCAGCAACCGGGATATGGATTACCTGCACCTGAAAGACATGCGCGCCGCCGCCATGGAGCCGGTAAATGTTTTGAGTGGATACAAATGGCAGGATGGATTAGGCTATTATGAGAGCACAAAAGATGTAAGCAGTAACTTTTTTATAGACCACCTGCCAAAAGGAACGTATGTGTTTGAATATCCGATGTTCATTACCCATAGTGGTCTGTTTTCGGCAGGCATTGCGAGTATCCAGTGTATGTATGCACCGGATTTTACCAGCCATTCCGAAGGCATCAGAATCAGGGTGGCCCATTAAAGTTTCTTACTACGCCTTTGCGCCTTTGCGTGAAAATTGGCTCGCAAAGGCGCAAAGGCGCGGTTTTGTATCCGGTGAAAATATTTTTTACAGCATCTTTGTATAGATGCAGGTAGATTATATCATAGTAGGCCAGGGAATCTGTGGCAGTTTTCTCAGTCATGAACTCATCAAAGCCGGCAGATCGGTATTGGTGATCGATGAAAGCAAACCCTTCTCCTCCACCAAAGTAGCCAGTGGTGTCATCAATCCCATTACCGGCCGGAGAATGGTGCGTACCTGGGAGATAGAAACACTGATGCCCTATGCGGTAGCCGCTTACCAGGCATGGGGAGAAGAACTGGGCGTGGAACTGATCCGGCAATGTAATATTCTCGACTTTCATCCTACTCCACAGATGGTACTGGCTTTTGCAGAAAGACAGCCTTTTGAACAGGAATACCTGCGCCATCCACAAAACCCCGACCAGTGGAAACAATTTTTTACTTACGATTTTACCATTGGTGAGGTAGATCCCTGCTGGCTGATTGATCTGCATACACTATTGGATAAATGGCGTGCCAGTTTGCAGGCACAGCAAATATTGCGGGAAGATGCTTTTGTGCTGGAAGAGTGCCAGATTACCCGGGAAGCAGTTCGCTACCAGGATATACAGGCACAGAAAATTATTTTCTGCGATGGCGTGGCCGGGTTCAACAATCCTTATTTTAAAAATCTTCCTTATGCCCGTAACAAGGGACAGGCATTGATCGTAAGGATCCCGGACCTGCCCAGGTCAAATATCTTTAAACAAAGTTTTACGCTGGTACCCTGGCGGGAAGACCTGTTCTGGGTAGGTTCTACCTATGAATGGAATTTTACGGATACCAACCCCTCGCCCGATTTCAGGAACAAGGCAGAAGCGCATCTGCAGCACTGGGTTAAACTTCCTTTCGAAACCCTGGATCACCTGGCTGCAGAAAGACCGGCCAATATGGAGAGAAGGCCTTTTGTAGGATTACATCCCGTAACCACTTCCGTAGGATTGTTCAATGGCATGGGCACCAAGGGTTGTTCGTTGTCTCCTTACTTCGCTACTGAATTTGCCAATTACCTCGTACACGGAACGCCCATCCTGCCGCAGGCTGATGTGCGGCGCTTTACGAAGATTTTAAGTCGCTGATTCATCACAAAAAATTAATATTGTATCCATCAACTCACTGCCAATACTACCTGAATGGATACTGCCCAAACACCCGATACCACCAAAGCCGAGAACAGTTATGTGATCCCGCTCGGGTACCGCAAAATGGA
Source organism: Chitinophagaceae bacterium (assembly GCA_004297075.1). GTDB lineage: Bacteria > Bacteroidota > Bacteroidia > Chitinophagales > Chitinophagaceae > Sediminibacterium. The sequence goes on along the minus strand of SCVK01000316.1, from coordinate 16,204 downwards.
AAACCTGCATATTGTATTCTGGCTGTTCAAAGATGTGGCCTGGTGTATGGTATGGCGCCCGTTGGGGATTGCCATGATCGTTCCTACGCTGGTTATTTCCATCATCATTGCCTGGCGAACCAGGCAGTATATGTCTGAGCTCTGCCATAACCTCGCCATCAGCATCTGGATCACGGCCAACTCTTACTGGATGGTGAGCGAGTTTCTTGGTTTTGACCACTATGAACTGATCGGCGACCTTACTTTCAAACACCTGGCCCTGATTCCTTTTACCATCGGGATCCTGATCCTGGGCTTTTATTACCTCTACTGGAAACCCCGCCACAGGAACGAACTTGAAACCATGTAGCAAAAATACCGGAAAAACCGCCATTTTACCGTTCATCAAGAATACTTTACCACTTGTGAAAGCGCAAGTCCCGTTTAACCCGGTTCCATATCCGTATATCCTGCCTCCCGCTATATCTTTATGTCTTCAAAGTAAATGGAGCCTCGCTCCCATGACATATGAACCACTTGCTCGAATTCCTGCTTTTTAGATTTCGCCAGCACATCAAGCCACCGGGTCTGTAAACCCTCCGTTCCATTCGTCTTTCCGGACAAAGAAAGTAAGTAACAGTCAGCTGTTAGCGGGACCCGTATATAGCAAACGGGCAGCAGACAAACTGGGATTTACGCCTATCTTTCCAGAGTAGCCGTTCCGCCATACTGCGGGACCATGGAACCGTATACACCAAATTACAACTGACTACTTATGCATAACCAAATGAAACCGATCGTATTAGCGATTCTGGGCAGCGCCGCTTTATTATTTCTTTTTTCCTGCAAGGAAAAAAACGAAGACATTACCGAAACCGTTAACAAAAACGGGGCGGTAGAAACTGCCATACAGGTAGAACACCTGGACAGTTTACACGACATATTAATTACCACCCACCGCATCTGGGCAAAAAACCAGGAAGTAAAAACCCTGATGTACCGCGATACTTTACCCAGCCTGGGTATGACCAATACCCTGGCCGAAAATGAAGCGGGCGATACCAAATCAGTGCGTGTGAAAAAAGAGTACGAGATCTTCATCACCGTGAAGTAAAGCAGCCTACATGAAAAAATCGAAATATATTAACCTGGTATTGATCACGGCCACACTGGCCAGTTGCGACAAGCCCAAAAACGACTGGGACGAGAACAACAAAGTACACCTGCGCAGCGATACAACGGCGCCCTATACCCGTGTGCACCATAATAGCGGTGTAGGTACGGCACTGTTATGGTATTATGCGTTCAGACCTTATGGCAACTACCGCAATGGCGAATACAGAAGAGCGGGCTATTATTCGGGAGGCATCCCTGCTGCTTCGAATATTGGCAGCAACCGTTTTAAGGGCGCTGTTACTAGAGGTGGTTTTGGCAGAAGCGGTTTCAGCGTGAGTAGCTAAGCTGTTCAATACATACCTGCGATCGATCATCCTCTTTGCTTTATTAACTATCTAATGCAACTCCCCAACGGGAAGAAAAATGAAAAGAATCACTACCACACCGCGAAACCATTGGCAGGCCGAAGTTGAAAAACTGGGTTTCGGTTTTCATACCACGAATGTTCCGTACTGGGACGAATCTGTGTACTATGAACTGTCACTGGCAGAAGTATTGGCCATTGAAAAAGCAACGGCCACGCTCTGGGAGCTTTGTCTGGGGGCCGTGCAGCACGTGATAGATCATAAATTGTATCAACAGTTCAGGATCCCCGAATGGATCGTACCGCTGATCGAAAAAAGCTGGACGGAAGATCATCCTTCTATCTATGGACGTTTTGACCTCTGTTATAAAAACGGCGAGATCAAAATGCTGGAGTTCAACGCAGATACACCCACCAGTTTATATGAAGCCGGCATTGTACAATGGTTCTGGCTGCAGGAGAAAGATGCGCAGAAAGACCAGTTCAACAGCGTACATGAGCGGTTAATACAATACTGGAAATATTTAAAGAATTACCTCAATCCCGGCATTCTTCATTTTACCTGCTTGAAAGAAACGCTGGAAGACCTGACCAATACAGAATATATCCGCGACTGCGCCATACAGGCCGGTATAGAAACCAAACTGGTATTCATTGACGACCTTGGATGGGACCACCAGCAAAAGCAATTTGTAGACCTGGAGGGACAGGCCGTAACCAATATTTTCAAATTATATCCCTGGGAATGGTTACTGGCTGAGGATTTTGGCAAACATATTCCGGAAGACAGCAACCGCACCCTCTGGATAGAGCCTGCCTGGAAAATGATCTTATCCAACAAAGCGCTGTTGCCGATCCTGTGGCAGTTGTATCCGGATAGTCCTTATCTGCTGCCCGCTTATTTTGAAGAAGGCAGGTTGGAGAACTATGCCAGGAAACCCATCCTCTCCCGCGAAGGCGCGAATATAGATCTGGTGATGAAACAGTTGACCATTCAGCAAACCGAAGGAGAATACGGAGCCGACGGTTATATCTACCAGGAATTGTTTACGCTACCCAATTTTGCGGATCATTATCCTGTGATAGGAAGCTGGGTGATTGGGCAAGAGCCCGCAGGCATGGGCATCCGCGAAGCCGATACACTGGTAACGGATAATAAGAGCCGGTTTGTACCGCATATGATTGTTTCCTGATAAGTACTATCAATACCTGCGAAAAGTATATCGTGCAACGGTATACCCATTGTAATTGGTAGCTATGATACGGTTGCCGGTAAACACCACATCATCAAAATTCAGATCGGCGGAACCCTGTGTAACACGATCGTACACATGGATCTCGAAAGAATCATGCAGATCATTGTTCCAGTTGCCGTACTGATCATAGTAACCGGAACTGATGGTGCGGATACGCCAGTTGCCACGCATGAAGTTGTAACCATCATCGTACTCGGCAGCGCCACTGTTATAAAAACGGAACACACCCTGCTCCAGACCGGTATCAAAATAGTACCAGCCGTTTCCACTGTTTTTAGACGATTCGCTCAACACCCAGGAACCTGCAATGGGAGGCTGTCCGGTACCATTTAGTGATTTGGTACAACTCTGTGCAAACAATAAGACCGCGATAAAAAAGAGGTAACGTAGACTTGTTTTCATACCATTGGTTTTAGTAACATAGTATTACCTATCCAATTCTTTTACCAGAAAACAGTTGTGAGAGATATCAGGCGGCTTTTGGCTGTTTTTTAACAGATCCTTATTCTTCCCATTTAACCATGGAAGCAAGTACTGTGGTGCCCATGCCCAGCAAAGCAATGAGGGTGAAAGACCAGCGCAGACTAAATGCCTGCGCCATAAAACCTACCACTGGCGGCCCGAGCAAAAAACCAAGAAAGCCAATAGTTGATACGGCCGTTAACGCCACACCTGGCGACATGGTTTTGGATTTGCCGGCAGAACTATACACCAACGGTACCACCGAAGAAACGCCGATACCCACCAACAAAAACCCAATGGTAGCAGGAACAACAGAAGGAAACAAAACAGCGATCAGCAAACCAGTGGCAATGGTAATACCACTGCCTTCGAGTACCAGTTTTTTACCAACACGGGTTACGATCCAGTCGCCTAAAAACCTGCCCCCAGCCATGGTACTCATGAATGCCGCATAACCCAGTGTGGTCATCTCTTTGGGCACAGCTACCACTTTCTGAAAATACACACCGCTCCAGTCGAACATGGTTCCTTCACAAACCATGCAACTGAAAGCGATCAGTCCGAGTTTGAGCAGGTGTTCATCCGGTTTTACAAACAGCGGCTGGTCAGGATGGCTGGCATCTCTGGCCAGTGCATACTGACGGATCAGTATCACACTAATCACACAACCGGCTGCTACAAAACTGAAATGAATCAAAGGGGTAATATTATTGGATACAACAAACGTTCCGATAGCCGCACCGGTAAACCCCGCCATACTCCAGATGCCATGAAAGGAAGCCATGATGGAGCGGCCATACAAAGATTCAACGCCTACCGCCTGCGTATTGATGGAGATATTACAAAGATTACCCAGCAGACCAAAGGCAAAAACCATGGGTACCAGTTGCCAAACCGTACCGGCCCAGCCGATCAGGATCAGGCTGAGCGGATAGGCAATGGCGGCAATGGTCACGATCTTTTTACTCCCGAATTTGGCTACCAGCCAGCCTGCAAAAGGCAAACTGATCATAGAACCCACCGGAAGTGCAAAAAGTACCCCGCCCAGGGCCGCATCGCTCAGCTGTAATTTGGCTTTTACATCCGGAATCCGGCTGGCCCAGCTGGCAAAATTGATCCCGGCAATAAAAAAGAAAGCAGCCACGGCCAATCGGTGGGCCTTTTTTGATATGGGCACTGGTTGCATGATACAAAGATGCTATCAAAATACACATTTCCCGCTTTTTGGCCCCAAAATCCCCGGATGGCCCAATTCGGTTATATTTGCCGTCCGAACGAGGGACGGATTAGTGAGTGGTGAGTAGTCAGTAGGTAGTAAAATAAAACTCACAACTGACTACTCACTGCTGACCATCCCGTCCCCCGAATAAGCAATCGAAAAACAAGCTATTTTATGTATCGTTCACACACATGTGGAGAATTACGGATCAGTGATGTAACCAAAGAAGTAACCCTGGCAGGATGGGTGCAGACAGTCAGAAAATTCGGCGCCATCACTTTTGTGGACCTGCGCGACCGCTATGGAATCACCCAATTATTATTTGGCGAAGAACTGAATGCACAACTGGACGCCCAACCCCTGGGCCGCGAGTTTGTGATACAGGCCACTGGTAAAGTATCTGAGCGCAGCAATAAAAACGCCAATATCGCTACCGGTGAGATTGAATTAGCGGTGCAGTCATTCAAGATTTTAAATAAATCTGCCATCCCTCCCTTTACCATTCAGGATGATACCGATGGCGGTGATGACCTGCGCATGAAATACCGTTTCCTGGATCTGCGCAGAAATGCGGTGAAGAAGAACCTGGAACTGCGGTATGCGGTAAACCGTTCTGCCAGAAATTACCTGCATGAAAATCATTTCATGGATATTGAAACCCCCTTCCTGATCAAATCAACACCGGAAGGTGCGAGGGATTTTGTGGTTCCTTCCAGGATGAACCCGGGCCAGTTTTATGCGTTACCACAATCGCCACAAACCTTCAAACAATTGTTGATGGTGAGTGGGTATGACAGATATTACCAGATCGTAAAATGTTTCCGCGATGAAGACCTGCGTGCCGACAGGCAGCCGGAGTTTACACAGATAGACTGCGAAATGGCTTTTGTAGAGCAGGAAGACATTTTGAATATGTTTGAGAGCCTGATCAAACGCATTTTTAAAGACGTAAAGAATATTGATTATACCGAACAGGTAACCCGCATGACCTGGGAAGATGCCATGTGGCAGTATGGTAACGACAAACCGGATATCCGTTTTGGCATGCAGATCGCTAACCTGAAATCGGCCTTTTTGAAAGGCGGTAAGATACAAGCTACGGGCGAACTGATCAATGGTGCCGGTTTTGGTGTATTTGACAATGCAGAGACCGTGCTGGCCATTGCCGCACCGGGTTGCAGCGAATATACCCGCAAACAGACCGATGAACTGACGGAGTGGGTAAAACGTCCGCAGATCGGGATGCAGGGACTGGTGTACATTAAATGCAATGCCGACGGAACCTATAAAAGCAGCGTAGATAAATTTTATACCGAAGACAAACTAAAAGCCATTGCAGACGCGGCGGGTGCCAGGGCCGGCGATCTCGTATTGATCCTTGCCGGTCGTGAAGAAAGAACCCGTAAAGCCACCAGCGAACTGCGTCTGGAAATGGGCAAACGTCTTGGTTTCAGAAAAGAAGATGAGTTCAAATTATTATGGGTGATGGATTTCCCGCTGTTCGAATATGCGGAAGAAGAGAACCGCTGGGTAGCGCGTCACCATCCATTCACTTCGCCCAAACCTGATCAGATAGAAGTGATGATCAATAACAATCCACTGATCGAAAACGCTGATAAATACCTGGAGCATCCTTACTCCAATATCAAAGCCAATGCCTATGATATGGTATTGAACGGGAATGAGATCGGTGGAGGTTCTATCCGGATCTACCAGCGCGAGCTGCAGGAGAAAATGTTTGCCGCTTTGGGTATGAGCGAAGAAGAAGCTTTACACAAATTCGGTTTCCTGCTGGGCGCATTCGAATATGGCGCTCCGCCACACGGGGGTATCGCATTCGGGTTTGACCGTTTGTGTTCCATTCTGGGTGGCAGTGAAAGTATCCGCGATTTTATCGCCTTCCCTAAAAATAACAGTGGGCGTGATGTAATGCTGGATGCCCCCAGCAGTATTGACGATAAACAGTTTGATGAATTACAGATTAAACTGAACCTGAAAGGATAATTTTTATGGCTGAACTACCGATTGTATCAGTAGTTCAGCCATTTTTACTACTCACTGGTTGGTTCCTTTTTGTTTTTCCCTTAACTTGTAGCAGTTGCTTACTTCCACGCCGGAGTGGCAACTTTTTTATTTGTACCTGACCATACAAATTAACTGCATATGACCGGAGAAACCCTCTTCCAGCACTACCCTGCTATGCCCATGATTTGGGACGAAATGAAGGATGCTGATCGCATCAGAGAACCCTACCACAGCATTTACGAAGCCATCCGTAAGCTAAACCTGCCCGATCTGCAGCAGAAAGACAAACTGGCGAGTGAACTTTTTATGAGCCAGGGTATCACCTTTACTGTGTACAGTGACAATGAAGGTATTGAAAGGATTTTCCCCTTTGATATCATTCCCCGCATTATTACATCAACAGAATGGGGCCATATAGAAGCCGGTATCAAACAACGACTCAGGGCACTGAATCTTTTCTTAAAAGATATTTACCATGAGCAGCAGATCATTCACGATGAAGTGATCCCTGCTGCGCTGATTGCCTCCTGTCCGCATTTTACCAGAGAGGTATTTGGCATTAAAGTACCCAACGATATTTATGTGCATATTGCCGGCATTGATCTGATCAGGGGAGATGACGGCACCTTTTATATCCTCGAAGACAACCTGCGCACACCATCCGGCGTGTCTTATATGCTGGAGAACCGGGAAGTTACCAAACGTATTTTCCCCGACCTGTTGGCCAACAGTAATGTGCGGATGATCAATAATTATCCCCTCATCCTGCATGATAACCTGGTGGCATTATCGCAAAGGCAAACAGAAAATCCGGTGGTGGTACTCTTAACACCGGGTGTATTTAACTCAGCCTATTTTGAACATACGTTTCTTGCGAGGCAAATGGGCATCCAACTGGTAGAAGGGCGGGATCTGGTAGTGGATCACCAGAAAGTGTATATGAAAACCACGGCCGGATTACGTCAGGTTGATGTGATCTACCGCCGGGTAGATGATGAGTTTCTTGACCCCCTGGTATTCAGACCGGACAGTGCGCTGGGTGTACCCGGGCTGATGAGTGCCTACCGCAAAGGCAATGTAGCTATCGTAAATGCTTTGGGGAATGGCGTTGCCGATGACAAAGCCGTATACGCCTATGTACCCGCTATGATCAAATACTACCTGAACGAAGAACCCATTCTGCAGAATGTACCAACTTATCAGATGAAGAATGTTGAAGAACGTGAGTATGTGTTTGAGAATATGGAGAAAATGGTGATCAAAGAAACCAACCAGTCTGGGGGTTATGGCATGGTTATGGGCAACAGTGCTACAAAAGAAGAATTACAAAAATCAAAAGAATGTATCCTAGCCAATCCAAGGAATTTTATTGCCCAACCGATCATTAAATTATCTACGGTTCCCTGTTTGCTGGATGGAAAGTTACAGCCAAGGCATGTGGATCTTCGCCCTTATGCTTTGTGCGGTCCCAATGGCATTGACATTGTACCCGGCGGCTTAACCCGCGTAGCTTTACGCGAAGGCTCGTTGGTAGTAAATTCTTCGCAGGGAGGAGGAAGTAAGGATACCTGGGTGATCGATTTGCGGGAGACGTGAAGCGTGAGACGTGAATCGTCAGTAGTGAGTTGTGAATAGGCAGGCGTCTTCCCATACAACTGATTACTGACAACTCACTACTCACGACTCACGATTCACCATTAACAATTCACCATTCACAACACACCACCTATGCTCAGTAGAATCGCCGACTCATTATTCTGGCTGCACCGTTATATGGAGAGAGCGGATGGCATGCTGCGTTTACTGAAAACCAGCTATATACTTTCGTTTGATAAAGTACAGGCCAGCGGTATTTCCTGGGGGCCAGCCCTCCAGATTTTCACCGCTCTTTCAAAGGAAGAAATCGAAGCCCTGAAGACAAATGATGCTGCCGTATTACAGTATATGATCACAGATACCCGTAACCTGAATTCGCTACGGGTAATTGTTACCCGGGCCAGGGAAAATGCCAGAGGGGTACAGGACCAGATCACCAAAGAAGTATGGGAGCAGGTTAACCACCTGTACCATATGGTTACCCACCCCGCCCTGACAGAAAAGCTGGCTGGCCCGGATGCAATTGTAGCGATAGATGCACTGATCACCAGCAGCGATCAGTTTTGTGGTATTACAGATAGTACCATGCCCCGCGGACAGGGATGGAACTATATGAACCTCGGGAAGTTTACCGAGCGCTGTTTATTAACGGTAGAGTTTACCAATATTTTTTTCAGAAAAGTAAATTATGATTTTACGGATGAGCAGGATATCCTTTTCTGGCGCAGCCTGTTACTGGCACTATCGGGGTATGAACTTCATCTGAAAAACTATAGTAACCAGAACCATAACTGTAATGTGGCACAACAGGTATTATTCGATAAAAATTTTCCCAGGTCTTTGTATTATGCGTTAGACAGAGCAAACAAATATCTTTGTGATGTAAGCGAAATGAATCCGGTAGAAGGTACACCCCCTTTGTGCCGTATGTTCGGTCGTTTGCATAGTTATGTAAAGTTTTCAGATCTGGCTATCGTAGCAGAAACCGGCATGGAACCCTTTTTAAAAGAAATCAGGCACGAGTTGAACGAATTCAGCAGACTGTTGGGACAAACTTATTTTTCTTATGCGTAAACAAAGTTCAGATGCCGATTTTTAAGATCTACCATATCACCAAGTACGAGTACGACCGACCGGTAAAGGAGAGTATGAACAATATCATGATCTTCCCTTATCAATCTGCAGAACAGGAGATACTGCAGCACGAATTAGTAATCACTGACCATCCGGAAATATTCACCTATACCGATTACTGGGGTAACAAAATCGGTACATTCAATTTGTTACGTCCGCACCGCGAACTTAGCATCGAAAGTAAATTACTGATCAGAACCTTGTCGCCAGAGCAGATCCCGCTTCCATCAGACACATTTGCGAAAGATGTGGAAGCTGTGGCTTACAACGATCTTCACCTGCTGGAACTGGAACGGGTGTCCAGAATGGATTCAATAGTCCAAATGGAACAGTTTGTACGGCAACTAAGCCAGCCCGGTAAAAATATCCGCCTGGTGGTAGAAGATACCTGCCGGTTTATTTTTACCGAATTCACCTATATCAAAGGCATTACCACCATTGAGTCAACCGTTGATGAAATTCTTGAAAAGAAAGCCGGCGTTTGTCAGGATTTTGCACATGTAATGCTCGAACTGCTGCGGATGATGGGTATACCGTCCCGTTATGTGAGTGGTTATATCTGTCCGAACAAAAACGGCATGCGGGGCGAAGGGGCCACCCATGCCTGGGTAGAAGCCTATATCCCGGGTTATGGCTGGGCCGGTATCGATCCCACCAATAATGTTTGGGCCACCAATCACCATGTAAAACTGGCGGTAGGCAGGGATTTTACAGATTGTACACCGGTTAAGGGAACTTTCAAGGGACCAGCCAGACAATCCTTATCTGTATACGTATCTGTGGGTTATGAAGATGGCGAAACCTTTGAAGAATTAACCAATGTTCAATTAGAAAAGCAAGTTACCCCTGCCATTCATGAGCTTATAATTGATAACTTTGCCGGGCAACAGCAACAATAATTGCCTGCCCCATGAAACAATTGACCATTTTCCGCATCCTCACTTTTATATTGCTGCCTATTGCGGCCATGTTTGGTTTTATGGATTTCCTGTTCCTGTTCAGTGCGCTGGCCAATCCTGCCTTGCTGCTGATGGTATTTGTGCTGGCCGCTTTTGTGATCTACACTTTTGCCAGTCTGAAATTTCTGACCAAACATATTGATGTGGAACGCCCCTGCTCCACTTCTCTCCGCGACTGGATCAGGGTGAATGCTTTTGTATCGATGTTCATGGGTATACTTTTTCTGTTGAACGCCGTGAGTATTCTCTTTATGGGCGATATCAGTCTTCGGCAGTTCGTGAACCAGTTCCGCGAGTCACAGCCCAATATCCCGGCCATGTTAACCACAGACCTCTTCCTGACCATCATGAAGGGAGTAGCTTATTTCATGTTTTTTGTGAGTGTCATTCTCATCAGCCATATCCTGATCAATTTCAGGATCATGAAAACCTATCGTTACCTTTTCGAGGCTCCCCCATCTGCATAAGTTTTATCCTGATTCCTATAAAACCTGGTGAACACCCTCTGATTTTTCATTACTTTTCCTGTGTGAACAGTGTTACCCCATTGGCAGAAAGAATGCGTCCGGTTACGCTAGACGACCTGGTTGGTCAGGAACACCTGACCGGCAAGAACAGTATTCTGCGAAAATCGATTGAACAGGGACGAATTCCTTCCATGATCCTCTGGGGGCCTCCGGGTGTGGGTAAAACCACGATCGCTAATATTATTGCACATAGCTTACAGGTTCCCTATTTCCAGTTAAGTGCCATCAGCAGTGGTGTGAAAGAAGTACGGGAAGTGATCGAGCAGGCCAAGCAACAGCAGGGAACCATTTTATTCATTGATGAGATCCACCGCTTTAACAAAGGCCAGCAGGATGCGTTACTGGGTGCCGTAGAAAAAGGTATTATTACCCTGATCGGTGCCACTACCGAAAATCCTTCTTTTGAAGTAAACAGCGCGTTGCTGAGCAGGTGCCAGGTCTATGTATTAAAAGCACTGCAGGAGAAAGACCTGGTAAAACTGGTACAACAGGCCATTGAAAAAGACGAAGAGATCAGCCAACTGCATATACAGCTCAAAGAAACCGAAGCCTTACTCACTATCAGTGGTGGTGATGGAAGAAAATTACTGAACCTGTTTGACCTGGTGGTACAGACACAGTTATCGGATAAACCCGGCAACGCCGGAGAAATGGTCATTACAGATGCGTTAGTGATGCAGGTGGCACAAAAGAAAATAGCCCTTTACGATAAACAGGGAGAACAGCATTACGATATCATATCAGCCTTTATCAAAAGTATGCGGGGCAGCGATCCGAATGGAGCGGTATATTGGCTCGCAAGAATGATAGAAGGTGGGGAGGATGTAAAATTTATTGCCCGCCGGATGCTCATCTTTGCAAGTGAAGATGTAGGCAATGCCAATCCCAATGCATTATTACTGGCCAATGCTACTTTTGATGCCGTATCCAAGATCGGCTATCCGGAAAGTCAGATCATTTTATCACAATGCGCCACTTACCTGGCATCTTCCGTTAAAAGTAATGCGGCAGTAGCAGCCATTGGTGCCGCCCTGAGTGCGGTACAGAAAAACGGAGACCTGCCCGTACCCTTGCATATCCGCAATGCACCTACCAAACTGATGAAGGATATGCAATATGGCAAAGGTTACCAATACTCGCATATGGGCGAAGGTAATTTTATTGAACAGGAATACCTGCCCGAAAAAATTGCCGGTACCACTTTCTATGATCCCGGTAACAATGCCCGTGAAAATGAATTACGTAAATTTTTACGCGAACGGTGGAAGGGCAAATATGGGTATTAATATACCATGAATGTGTTGCCCCTCCGGGGCAATGGTATATAACCATCATTACCTTCTACAAACCGGGAATCCCTCCGGGATTCATGCTCAGATGCAACACACTTTTATGATGACAAATATCTTCATCACATAAGTTGCCCCAGCGGGGCTACATGTTTGCAACACACGACCCGTATATTTCTACAAATGCCCTGGAAGGGCTACCCGTGAGAATTTACACATTATTCCATTTCTGAAAATACCCGAGACTGATCATATCTAATACCAAAACTGTCTAACATCTCTCGATATTCCACTAAAAAGTTCTTCTTTTTATGATGAATCTGCTGATTTTGGATATACTTCACAACTGTATCTACCTGTGAACGTGCATAACTAAATGCACCATAGCCTTCCTGCCATCGAAAACGCTGCTTCGTTAGCTTCTCTTTATTGATCCATTCGGAAGAATCGCCCTTAACCTGTTGTATCAATACAGAAATAGATTGCACCGGATTCAATCCGATAAACAAATGCATATGGTCTGGCATATTATTAATGGCAATCAATTTATGGCGGTTATGCTGTACAATACCTGTTATGTACTGTCGAAGACGTTCATCCCATTCTTCTGAAATAGCAGCATCCCGGTACTTAACCGCAAAAACGATATGGATATATAATTGTGTGTAAGTATCTGCCACAATAGAAAATTATAGCATATATCTAAGAGAAAAGAAAACCTACACTTGTATTTATACCACGTATTTATACCTGACTGGGTCCCTCCTACCCAGCCTGTGCTTTTGAAATAAAATAAAAATTAGCCGATACATATGCTACCAGCAAGACCTGCGCAATCACCATATCAAAGCGATTGGCTTTTTTGAGATTGTTCCGTTTCACCAGTTCCAGCGAATACACAGAAGAAGCCACAATGAGGAAGATAAAAAAGAGGGTAAGTCCGTGCAGACTGTCTACCAGTGTAAAAGCCGTTGACTCCGGCAAAGAAGAATCAATGATATATTTATTACCAATGGCTGCAAACAAAGAGCCTACGCTGAGGCCGAAACGGGAATCAATATTATCGGCATGGATATAAAAGCAGATATAGGAGATCAGGAAAGCTACATACATGCCCAGAAACATTTTCCAGAACAATTCAGATGCATCGCGTTTGATCGAGATCCGCACACGGTAACTGCCATACTCCATATGTGGTTTCAGAATACTTTTATCACCAAAATTAGTCTCGTACGCCTTGATACCCGGCGTAACAATGAAGCTGTCTATCTCCCATCCCCGCAGGGTAAATCTCGGATCATAACTTTTGCCCGCCGTATCAGCTGCAAATACAAGTGATTTGGAATCGTACTGTGAATTCTCAATCGAAAGCCGCAGTTTCTGTTTGTCGAAAGGGAAGTTGCCGATCTTCCAGGAATCTTTCATCACACATTGTAATTTCATCAGTACGTACACACCATTATTACTGCTATCTACCGTTGTATAGAGTTTTGTAAAAGTTTTGGCCTGGGGGATTTCAAGATTCTGTACAAAATCAAACTCTTTCCTTTTATAACGCATCCAGAGCCAGAGGTTGGTGGTATATTCATTCTGTTTAAAATCGATATCGTGTATACTGGTGATGTAGATCCCTGTATACACCGTATCCGGCACTTCTTTCTGGGCATGGGCTGAAAGAAAACCGAGAAAAGTAACACACAGAAAAAGAAGACAGATTTTTTTCATGACAGGGATGCTTTACAGTCAGAAAGATAACCCATTTTCCTGTTTTGACAACTGCTTACCCAAATCGGGCATTCACACCGCGATACCGCAATTTGGCCCCATTATCAAAATACTGTTCCTCAATCAGTTCTGCTTATTAACTTTAGAATTCAACTGAAACCCCATGAGAAAAGAATTACTGATCGCATGCCTGCTGGCAGTAGCCGTACAACCTGTTTTTTCGCAAACCCTGATCCAACGCGATCCTGAGATCGAGAAAATGGTGAAAGAAGTGTCTCCCGATTCACTGAAATCCTATATCTACCAACTGGTAGGATTTGGTACCCGTAATACCTTAAGCACGCAAACTGATCCTGCAAGAGGCATTGGCGCTGCCAGAAACTGGGTACTGGCCAAATTCAATGATTTTGCCAGACAATCCAATGGCAGGTTAACCGCGATGATCGATACCATCACGTTACAACCCGATAAAAGAAGGGTAGATACCACTTTACTACTCGGTAATGTGATAGCCACCCTCCGGGGAACCGACCCCAATGATAACCGCATTTTCGTGATCAGCGGTCACCTTGATAATATGCGGACAAGCGTTATGGATCGTACCGGCGATGCACCCGGTGCCAATGACGATGCCAGCGGCTGCGCCGCCGTACTGGAATGTGCCAGGATCATGAGTAAACACAACTTTCCCGCCACCATTATTTTTGTGACGGTAAGTGGTGAAGAACAGGGTTTGCTGGGCGCCAATTTCATGGCATCCAAAGCCAGAAAAGAGGGTTGGAATATTGAAGCTGTGCTGAACAATGATATCATGGGCAGTAATAACAGTAATGAAACCAATATCATCAACAATACCCGTATCCGCGTATTCAGCGAGGGTTTACCTGCCTTTGAAACAGAGAAGAGTGCCAAACAGATCCGTCAACTGGGACTGGAAAATGATGGCAAAGCACGTCAACTGGCACGTTATGTAAAAGAAACCGGCGAACGTTATGTAGACAACCTGGAAGTGGTCATGATCTACCGCAACGACCGTTTCTTACGTGGCGGAGATCATACACCTTTTGTAGAGAATGGCTATGCTGCCGTTCGTTTTACGGAGATGAATGAAAACTACACCCGTCAGCACCAGAATGTGCGCACAGAAAATGGTATCAACTATGGCGATCTGCCGGAACATATCGATTTTGAATACCTGCGCAAGAACTCGGCCATGAACCTCGCCAACCTTGCTAACCTGGCCAAAGCACCCGCCATGCCCGAAGAAGTGAAGATCGAAACAAGGAGACTTACCAACACATCCTCACTTACCTGGAAAGCACCAAAAAGCGGGAACACCAAAGGTTATTATATTCTACTCAGAGAAACCACCAGCGCTTTCTGGCAGAAAAAGATCTTCACCACCGATCTGCAATACACATTGCCCTATTCCAAAGACAATTATTTCTTTGCCGTACAAGCTGTTAACGAATCCGGCAACGAAAGTCTAATGGTAGTACCCGGCATAGCAGGCAGATAAAAAAACCGGCCACAGATAGCAGATACAAGATCCGCTGTCTGTGGCCAATCAATTTTTAATTATTAATTGTTAATTACTAATTAATCTTCTCCGGCACCAATCTGCCCAACACTTTCTGTGTTTCTTCTGCACCTCTATCACCACCTTCATGGTATTCCGCATCTTCATTCACATCCCAGAGATCAAAGAGTTCTTTTCCGGCTACGATATTTTTAGCTGCCAGCATAGCCGTCATCATGCTATGATCCTGGTTATTGTATTTATGCATCCCATTACGGCCAATCAGGTATAAGCCGGGATAGGCTTTCAGCGCTTCGCGGATCTCGTTTACATTCTCTTTATAGCTATGATCATACACCGGGTAGGCTTTGGGTTGGCGTACCACATAGCCATCCACCACGGCACTATCTTTGGTTAAACCGATCTGTTCGATTTCTTTTTTGGCGAGATTGATCAGTGTTTCATCGCTGCTGGTCCACAATCCATCTCCTTCAAAACAGAAATATTCCAGTCCATAACAGGCCATATTCGCATCCGGCACCATAAACGGGCTCCATGATTTGAAATTCTGTATACGTCCCACTTTCACACTGGGGTCGTGGATATAGATCCAGTTATCCGTAAACGCATCTTCATCCTTACAGATCAATACCACTGTTAAGAAATCGCGGTAGCCTAATTGTTTGGCAGATGAAAAAGCTTTTTCCGGAAACTGCGGCGATACAGCTGCTACCAGTTCGCGCATGGGTGCTGTAGACAATACATAATCAAATCCACCCAGACTTTGTCCATTCGTTGTGTGAACGGTCCATTTTCCATCTGCCGTTGTTACTTCTTTTACTCCACAATTCATTTCTATCTGCACCCCCATGGCTTTGCTTTTGGCTGCACAGGTTTCCCACATCATTCCCGGGCCGTATTTGGGATAACGGAAAGAATCGATCAGGGTTTTGATCACTTTATCCTTACTTCCTCCTCCTGCTTTGGGTTTGAACAACGCATTCCAGATGGCGCTGCTGAGTGATAGACCTTTG
>SCVK01000315.1 GCA_004297075.1 Chitinophagaceae bacterium | reverse complement strand
TGTGCTGAAAAATTATTATCCATGGCGTAATTTGGATTTATACAATTATAACGAATATTTTTGAGTGAAGTTGTGTGGCACTTATGCACAACTGTTAATCTAATTTAGAAAGCTGTGAGCGATGAGCTGTGAGCTGCGAGCCGGAAAAGAAATTCTATTCGCTCGCAGCTGGTTGCTTAAGGCTCGCAGCCAAAACCAGCATTATTACCCCGATATGGAAGTCAAAATTGATACCAAGGAGAAATTTGCCGTTGTAACGCCGATTCGGCCGGAACTCTCTGACAATATAGCAGCAAAACTGGCCGAAACCTGTACCGCCCAACTGCAGAAAGAGGTGAAAAATGTTGTGTTAAACCTCAGCGAAGTGGCGATTGTGCAGGAGTCTGCAGCAGATATCCTGTCGGATCTTCAACAAAAGTTCTATGACAATAATGCTTCTTTTGTGATCTGCTGCCTGCAACCCGCCGTAGAAACCGCTTTTGAGAAAATGGAACTGCTGGAACTGCTGAACATCACCCCCACCGAAAGTGAAGCCTGGGATATTGTACAGATGGAAGAGATTGAACGGGAACTGCTGGATGGCGATGATATGGAATTTGAAAATAACGGATAGGCCGCATGAACCCATCCAAAGACTATTACAAAATACTCGGCATCTCCCCCGCAGCCACTACACAAGAGGTTAAAAAAGCATTCCGGAAACTGGCGCTGTTGTACCATCCCGACAGGAACCCCGGCCGCCAGACCCAGTTATCCACAGAAAGATTTTCTGCCATACAGGAAGCCTATAAAGTGCTTTCCGATGCCCGTTTACGGGCGCAATACCAGTATGCCCGGCATGTATTACATCCGCAAACGGTTGCCCGGCCGCTGGCAGCTTCTGCTGTGGAAGTAAGGGCGCTGGCACAGAAACTGCACAATAATACCCGTCACCTGGATCCATTCCGGATCAACCGGGACCTGCTTTACCTGCAGGTAATGGATCTCTTATCAGATCAGCACCTGCATCTTTTGGAAGAACAGGCCGACCCACTGATTAACCGGGATATCTGGCAGTTACTGTCGGGCAGTCTGCGCCATTTATCACCTGCGCAGCTCGCTACTATCCAGGATCGACTGGCAGTGCTGACGAGGCATGACAAAGAAGCCGCTATCGAACTGCGCCGATTCTTTAGAGAAACCAGGCAGTATCATTACTGGAACCGTTACAAAATAGTTGTTGCCCTTTCACTTGCCCTGCTGTTCTGCCTGGCACTGTACCTGTTGGTCAGAAACTAAAAAGGCCGTCATTGCTGACGGCCCTTGTATCAAAAAAAATTTGATTAGTTGTGCAGGTAAGTAGCCAATGCTCTTGCTTTGGTACCGGTTGCCAGGTCTCCATTGCCTCTGTAAAACAACGTGTATGAACGCTGATTGGCAAAAGAAACACCATTTAACTGAGCCAGGTTGATCAGGGTCCCAGACCTTCTTACATACAGGGTATCGCTCAACTGGGTGTTGGCGGCCAGTGAGTTGAAAGTAGAGATCTGCCCGGGTTTAATATTGGTGTAAATGTTCGCATTCCTTCTGGCAGAGAATACATCAATGGTTTTTCCAGCGGTATCATTCCATACGGCATGTACAAAACGAAGACCATAGTTACCATTTAATGGTTTGGTATAAGCATCCTTCAGGAACATCTGGCTGGAATCACGCTGCGACTTGATAGAATCTGTGAGCAGCAAGGTATAGTATTCGCCTGCCTGAAACACTTTGGAAAAGTTGATCAGACGGGTAGAATCCGGGGAAGCAGAAGCAAAACCATGAATATTCACCCGGAACTGGTTCAATCCCGGCTGCACCGCTACATATCCGAAAGCAGTAGTTGATGCCGGAAATACAGAAGCATAGGTCAGGAAAGGCGCATTCATCTTGATATCGTTCACATATACATTGAACGAATCAGGTGCATTAAAAATGCTCCGGAAAGAGGGTGCTGCATGAATCACGCGTACATAGGCAGTAGACTCATCCGAGGCAACAAAATTGGCCGTTTTATCGGCTTCCTTTTTACACGCTGAGAACAACATGATGGCAGCTGCAAAAAGGCTTGTATAAAGAGTGATCTTTTTCATCATAATATCTTTTAGCTTAACAATTATTTTTGAGTGAACCATGGTTCTTTGGTATGGTACTGCAATCCAGGAAAAGCACCGATCCTGGTTAACTCAGGGATATTGTACAAGTACTCAGAATTGTATCTTGGTCTTGCACGATATACAAGTTCCCCGTTGTTATCAGGGTACAGATCTGACCCGGATGGCGGTGTGAAGCCTGCATATACCGGTTTGCCTGTAACAGGATCCAGATCTTTACTGTAATGAAATCTGCGCAGGTCAGCCCAGGTTTCGTGCATACCGAAACCATACAGTGCGATATATTTCTGCAACATAATATGTGTTAAACTAAGCGCAGCGGCCGAAGGCACTATTGCCGGGTTTGCCAGATAAGCAGCTTTGGTAGTTGCGGTAATTTCTTTTCCGGCAGGAACGGTAGCATATTTAGTTGTCAGCATGTCAAAATTAAGACTGATTGCATTCTGGTATGCCGCAAGTGCTCCGGTCTTATCTCCTTTTCTGAACAAAGCTTCTGCTTTAAAGAACTGCATTTCAGCAGCAGTCATAATAGGAAACTCGGCCGCATTTCTGAAAATATAACGGCTGTTATTTTCATTGGCCGGACTTGCGGTAGTTGCAAATGTACCACCCCAGAAATTGCTGGGTTGGTCGTTGGTGGTTAACCCAGAAGTTCCTTTATTAGGCTGGATCCCTTTAAAAGTTCCGTTAATATTCTCACGCAGAATATACCAGGTCCGAGGGTCTACCACGCCGGAGAAAGCGTCGGGATTGGCACCGCTCATAAGATCGGCAATAAAGGATGTCTGGCGGATAGTACCCACATTACTTCTTAATATACCGTAGTAGTTGGAAGTTCCTGTGATACCGGTATTGGCAAACTTGGCAGTTGCATTATCAGCATTTGTACTCATGGCCAGATCAGTATACTTTATTACTGAATCTGCACTGTATGTAGTTTTGTTAGACAGGTAACCATAAGAACGAGCCAGAACACCATAAACAAATTTTTTCCATTTGTTTACATCGCCATTATAGAAATATTTATCACCCAGAGCCAGATTAGTGGAACTAACCGCACCTCCGGTCATATTAAGGTAATTTAATGCACGATGGCACTGAGCCCTGACTGTATCATATACTTCATTCTGATTATCATACAGGAACTGCTGCAGTTGGGTATTGAATGCCTGTTTTAGAATTACTTCTCCATACTGGTTGGTCAACATCAGCCAAGACCAGGCACGGATCGCTGTTCCCACACCCACATAATCCCATTTCTGTTCTTCGGCAGCCCATTCAACCATTCTGTTCAGGTTCTGTCCCTGACCGAAATAATGCATAGCCCAGATAGAACCCATGTTATCAGTGGCACCGGTGGCACCCGACATGCGGTCGAATTGATTCAACGTAGTATTGGTTGCCCAGTATTGCGTATAACGGCCTACGAGCAAACCATCATTGGCCAAACCATAAGCACTTCCTGCGGCAGCAGAACTGCCTACGAAGTTTCCGATCAGGCCCGGCAGGATAGATTCAACCGGAACACGTGTTGTGGCATTCGGGTTGGCATATGCATCATCTAATTTTTTCTTACAGGA
>SCVK01000035.1 GCA_004297075.1 Chitinophagaceae bacterium | reverse complement strand
GGTCCGAATGAGGTTACCAAATTCTCACAGTATGGATTTGGTTTCTGGGGATATGGACCCGGTGTACCCTACCAGAAAAGACTTGATCTGATGCCTGCTGGTTATACCGGTGATAATGTGAGCCAGGCGGCTTCGCTACTGCATTTTTTCTCTATTTCTGATATTCACATCACAGACAAAGAATCTCCGGCTGAAGCAATCTACTATGGATATAAATGGAATATCATTTCCGGTTACTCACCTTCGATGCTGTACACCACACATATGCTGAATGCAGCGGTGAAAACAATCAATGGGTTGCATCAGACCAAATCTTTTGATTTTGGTCTGTCGCTCGGAGATGCCATCAACAGTTCGCAGTACAATGAACTGAGATGGTTTATGGATGTGATGGATGGGAAATTCATCAATCCCGATTCGGGTGTAAAAGATGATCCCAACCCCGGCCCCAATAACGATTACCAGGATGAATACAAAGCAGAAGGTCTTGATCCATCCATTAAATGGTACCAGACGCTGGGTAACCACGATCATATCTGGATGGGCATGTTTCCTCCTGATACGTATGTCCGTGAGAGGATGACAGGCAGCACCATACTAGAGCTCGGTAATATTTTTACCGATAAAGCAGGACTGGCCACCCGTGGTTTTTACATGGGTGCCATTGACGGCAAAACCGTTAACGGAGAAATTGTTGGCGCCGGACCCGTAAGCAGTTTTGCCGTGCCGCCTACCGTTCCTGCTGATAAAAACAGGTTCCCTCTCGCAAAAAAAGAAGTGATCGGAGAATTTCTGAAAAGTACCAGTCAGCCGGCAGGGCATGGATTTACAGCAGCTATGGCCAGCACCGGATTTGCGAATTATACATTCGAACCCAAATCCGATATCCCTATTAAAGTGATTGCATTGGATAATACCAACAATGCCGATAAACCTGTTACAGACGCTTACGGGAAAGGATATATTGATAAGGAGCGGTACGACTGGTTGGTAGCCGAACTGGATAAAGGACAGGCCGAAGGCAAACTGATGATTATTGCGGCACATATCCCGATCAAAGTGAAGATTGATCCATCTACACTACTCGGACAGTCTATGATCTGGAGCCGCGATTCCTATAAAAATGAGGACGAGATGCTCGCTACACTTCATAACTATCCCAACCTGATTCTCTGGGTTTCCGGACACAGGCATCTGAGTGTGGTTACGCCACAACCTTCGCCGGATCCTGCAAAACCTGAATTGGGTTTCTGGGAGGTAGAAACACCTTCCCTGCGTGAATATCCGCAGCAGTTCCGTACGTTTCAGATTGTCCGCAACAGCGATAATACCATTTCCATATTTGCAGCAGATGTAGATCCCGTTGCTCCCGAAGGTTCGCTGGTAGCCAGGGCCCGCTCTTACGCCATCGCCGCCAATCAGTTATTTAAAATTGTACAGGATCCCATGCCAACAGGGGTGGTAAATGTGGAGCTGATCAAAAAACTCAGTCTGGACATGCAAAACAAAATCAAGTTACTCGGCAAACCGTTGAATCAATGACGGACATATTCTCAATAAAAAAGGATCCTGCCCATAGATAGGATCCTTTTTTATGCGCTTTCGCCAACACAGAGCAGACAATATCGTTATTTCTGGATGAATGCTTCATACAGGCAATTCACTGTTTTCCGCATCACCGTATTAAACCCATCTGTATAACCCGGATGGCAACCATTACTGATTACAACGAATCCGAACTTTTCTTTGGGCTGAAAGAACATAACGCTGTATAAACCGTAGGCAGAACCGGTGTGGCCGGTCATGGTTTTACCTGCAATCAGTTTGTCTGTTTTTAATAATGCCAACCCGTAATTCTCTTTCTCCGAAAGCGGGGTCTGCATCTCGCGCGCGCTTTTCCAGGAAATGATTCTTTTGCCCTTGTATTTTCCCTGTTTGCTGTGCATGATCATATAGCGGGCAAGGTCTGTGGCCGAGATCTTCATTCCGCCAGTAGGCGAAAAAACGGGTGTGGTATATCCCATGACATATGCCGCAATCTCTTTGCTGCGGGGAGCATATGCAGCCGGCGAAGCGATGAACTTCGCAGAATCTCCATTGTATTCATAAATGGCAGCAAAACGCGACCGATCGAGTGAGTCTACACAATAGCCTGCATATAATTGCAGGGGATCCAGTATATGGTGTTTGATATACTGGTCAAATCTTTCTCCGGATATTTTTTCGATGATCGTTCCTGCCATATTGTAGTTGAGGTTACAATACTGGTAACCGGTGCCGGGTTCATACTCATTATAACACCTGGCCCAATTGGGATTTTTAGCGGGGTTGATGGCATCCAGCGTAAAATAACCCTGGCTATCGTTGATAGAAGAACGGTGCGATAAAACCATGCGGAGCGTGATCACCGTTTCAGGATATTTGGGATTCCGGATAGGGAAACCAACCAGATTACTCATGTCTTCTTCCAATGACAGTTTTTTGGCTTCTGCCAATTGCATCATAGCGGTTGCCGAAAAAGATTTGGAGATAGAAGCGATTCTGAACAGACAGTCATCTGTTAATGGTGTATTGGTTTCCGCATCTTTCAGCCCAAAGGAATGCGTATAGATGATTTGATTGTTTTTCACCACAGCAACAGAAAGCCCCATCACTTTTGTTTCTTCCATGATGGCTTTGATGGCGGCTTCTGCTTTTTCGGGTTGCGCCTGCGCCGGCAGGTTTGTTATCAATACAAACAATAGCGTAATAGCAGATAGTAAAAAGGCACTTCTTTTCATGAGGTCTGGTTGAAATAATAAACGGTAAGATAAGTCAGATCCTCAATAGTTTTTATTCCTTTCGGGAAGGATCATAAAAAGGGAAGTTTTTGTCAAAATATATGCACCATCCATATAAGAAAGCAATACGCCTTTGGAAAAGATCCAAAGGCGCAGCATGCTGATTATTGCTTATGCGGAAATGCTTATTCCAGTATTTTTTCAAAATGCAGCAATCTGCCATCTGAGGCTACTCCCTCCATTACCAGCTTCAGTTTTTTGGCTGTTTCTGAATTGGTGAAACGGATCTTGTAAACGGCACTCCCCTCTTCCGGAAAGAGATTCGGGTTCCAGTACACGGTATTTCTTCTGCCAACGCCTAATGTATTTTTCTGCAGGTAATCGTTGACAAAATCTTTGGTTAACAAATAACCGGGGTATTTGAACTGGCTCATGGCACCAATCATCTGGGTACCGCCATCAGCCGGTTTTTTGGTGTACACAACCAATGCGGCGCCAATGCCCACGGTTGGTATGCCCCCTCCCATGCCGGGCGGATAATATTTCACCAGTGCCACATCCGTTGCACGGATGCCTTTCAGAAAA
>SCVK01000314.1 GCA_004297075.1 Chitinophagaceae bacterium | reverse complement strand
CTTTCAAATCCGGGTGTGGAGAGGCGCATCATGATCTCTCCGAGGGTAACTACTTTTTTTGCCATGATCAAACGTATTTTTAAATTAGGATGGGTTACGGGAAATTATTAATTAACTTGAAAGCCCTTCCTGCGAAGTTGGTTAATAATCGGTGGGAAGAAAAGAAATAGGGTTGTTTTCTGTCATAAAAATACGCAAACGTTTGCGTAAGAAAATACCGCTGTTTTAGCCTTTTCAGATAACATTGCTGGAAGAAAAATTGCTATATGGAAAAGAAAGACGCTATTCTAGCCCTGATTCCGCAACAGGGTATCCTTCCTCTCTATTTTTATAAAGACACCAAAGTCAGCATAGAAGTGCTGAAAGCCTTATACAGCGCCGGTATCCGTGCCGTGGAATATACCAACCGCGGCGAAGCGGCCCTCCAGAATTTCAAAGAAATGCGCAAAGTCTGCGATACGGAACTGAAAGGCATGTACCTCGGCATCGGCACCATCAAAAACGGGGAAATGGCCCAGACCTTCATTGATGCGGGTACGGATTATATTATTTGTCCCGGACTGGTTGCATCTGTAGCCGCCGTGGCCGACAAAAACAAGATGTTATGGGTGCCCGGTTGCATGACACCTTCCGAGATTATCCAGGCAGAAACCCTTGGGGCCAAAATGATCAAGCTGTTTCCGGGAAACATACTGGGGCCTGGTTTTCTCTCGGCCATTAAAGAGATCTTCCCGGGTTTATTGTTCATGCCTACCGGTGGGGTAGAACTGGATAAAGACAATATTGCCGGTTGGTTCAAAGCCGGTGTTTGCGCAGTGGGTATGGGCAGCAAACTCATCACCAAACAATTACTCGAAACAGGAAACTACGCACAGATTTCACAGGATACGGAAAAAGTATTGGCGATCATTCAATCCATCAAATCATAACCATGACAGCTATAGCAGAAAAAATAGGTAAGTACAGGTGGACAGTCTGCGCCTTGTTGTTTTTCGCCACCACGGTGAATTATTTAGACAGGCAGGTACTGAGTTTGCTGAAGACCACGTTGGAAAATGAATTCAACTGGAGTAATTCAGACTACGCCAATATCGCTTCTGTTTTCCAGTTTGTGTATGCTATTTCCATGTTATTTGCCGGCAGGATCGTGGATAAGCTGGGCACCAAAAAAGGCTATGCCTGGGCCATTGTGATCTGGTCTCTCGGTGCCATCATCCACGCGTATGCGGTGCCATTGGGTACCGGTGTGGCCGCTGTACTGGGATGGGTGGGTATTACGGCGGTGCCGGTGTCGATCATTGGTTTTATGTTATCAAGGGCCATCCTGGGTTTTGGTGAAGCGGGTAACTTTCCGGCAGCCATCAAGGCCACGGCTGAATATTTTCCCAAAAAAGAAAGATCCTTTGCTACCGGTATTTTTAATTCAGGTGCCAATATCGGTGCTGTATTGGCGCCCTTATCCGTGCCATGGATCGCTTTGCATTGGGGTTGGGAAGCCGCATTTGTTATCATCGGTGCCATCGGTTTTATCTGGCTGATCTTCTGGATGGTTTATTATGAAATTCCAACAAAACAGAAACGTTTATCAGCAGCAGAACTCGAGTATATCAACAGTGATAAAGTTATCGACGAAACAGAAAATGAGAAATCAACTGCAAAAACGCCCTGGATGGTGTTGCTTGGTTTTAACCAGACATGGGCATTTGTGATCGGAAAATTTCTGACCGATGGTGTATGGTGGTTTTACCTGTTCTGGTTGCCCGGTTATCTCAAAGATCAATATGCGATGGAAGGCACACAGGTAATGTTGCCACTCGCAGTATTATACAGCATGACCATGGTAGGTAGTGTGGGCGGTGGCTGGTTTCCTACCTATTTCATCAATAAAGGACTTAGTCCTTACGAGGCCAGAATGAAAGCGATGCTGGTGATAGCCTGTATCCCGCTGGTGGTATTGGCTTCGCAGCCACTGGGTGGTTATAGTTTCTGGGTGCCTGTGCTGCTGATCGGTATTGGTACTTCTGCCCACCAGGCATGGTCGGCCAATATCTTTACAACAGTATCAGATATGTTCCCCAAAAAAGCGATTGCTTCGGTGATCGGGATTGGAGGTATGGCCGGTGGCATTGGTGGTGTTATCATCTCTAAAATAGGAGGCTGGCTGTTCGATAGTTATAAACTGGCCGGCATCCGCCAGTCATGGGAACAGGCTACGGCCAATGGCCTGGGTGGCTATCTCGATAAGATCAAATTATTACCACTGGCAGATAAACATGGGGATACGATTGATATCACACATAAAGAAGTGTTCAATCTTTCGAAAGATCTGCAGGCGCAATTGCAGCAGGTTAATCCCGAACAGTTTGCGCAGTTTCTGGCGCTGCAGAAACAACTGGTACTGGCATCCATGTCAACTTCGTATACCATCATGTTCACATTCTGTGCCATCGCTTACCTGATTGCATGGAGTATTATGAAGGCACTGGTGCCAAGAGAAAAACAGGTTCGTTTATAAAACCGGTACAGGCTTGATACTGTACCGTAATAGATAATCGTATGCAACTACTTAAAAAACTCTGTTTGGGGAGCTGTTTGGCCATGGCTGCTGTTGCCGGCGCACAGGCACAACCCAAAGTGCAGGTTAAAAAAGATGCCGTACAGCAAAAAGTGACGATCACCATCGGTGGTCAGCCCTTTACCCAATTTATTTTTACGGACACGATGGAGAAACCTTTTCTCTATCCCATCATGGCTCCCAACGGAGAAACCATTACCCGTGGGTTTCCCTGGAATCCACAGCCCAATGATCCCACAGATCATCCGCATCATATCGGACTTTGGTTGAATTATGAGAATGTAAACGGACTGGATTTCTGGAACAACTCCTATCATATTCCTGCCGAAAAGAAAAAACAATACGGCTGGATCCGTACGGATAAGATCGTGGAAACCAAAAGTGGGGCAGTAGGGAAACTGGTGTACACGGCCCATTGGACCAACCAGGAGAAAGCCAACCTGCTTACAGAAAAAACAACCTATACTTTTTTCGTGGTGGGCAATAACCGCGTCATAGACCGTAAAACAGAATTAACCGCCTTACAGGATGTTTCATTCCCGGATGTAAAAGATGGTATGCTGGGTTTGCGCGTGGCGCATGAGCTGGAACTGCCGGTGATGGAAACCAAAGAATACAAAGATGATAAGGGCATCATCACCAAAGTAAAAGCAACCAGAAATGCAGGTGTAACGGGTAACTATATCACTTCAGCAGGTAAGGAAGGAGATGCTGCCTGGGCCACCCGTGCCAACTGGTGTATGCTCTATGGGAAAAAAGGAGGCGATACCATCAGCATCGCCATCATCGATCATCCGGATAATATCGGTTATCCTACCTATTGGCATGCCCGTAATTACGGATTGTTTGCGGCCAACCCGCTCGGACAGAAAGTATTCTCCAATGGTAAAGAAACGCTCAATTTTAAACTGGCCAGGGGTCAATCCGCCACGTTCCGTTACCGCATTGTGATTGCTTCGGGTAAAGAGCGGCTGGCCATGCCCGTACTGGATCAGCTGGTGATTGATTTTTCGGAACATTAATCAGCAAGCGTATTGCGGAATTGTGACTTTGAAGACTTTGTACCTGTAACAGTCTCCTTTTCTTTTTTCGTGCTTACTGAAATCCCCTGCGCCTTTGCGCCTCCGCGAGACAATAACCAAATTTTCACTAAGAGAAGGACAAGAGAAAAAGAGCCAAAGAGGGTTTTCGCGAAAGATACAGGCAGTAAGTAATCGCCTTTAATTTGCACAGCTTCCTCTACGGAGATGGTTGTTGCCGCAGATATTTCTATACTTTTGCAGCCATTGTTATTGTATGCAGCATAGTTTCTCCTACGAAAAAAAGAAAGTGATACAGGCCCTCCGTTATCACTTTGTGCAGCGTCCCGAAGTGCGGGTGTTGATTGTGATGGTGAATGTATTTGCCATTCTTTCGGCTGTGCTGTTTTACATGAAGAAGATCCGCCCCGAACCTTTTTTACTGGGCTCGGTTATCTGGCTGCTGCTCATGGCCACTTTCTGGTATATCCTGCCCAACAGCATCTATAAAAAATCGGCTACTTTCCGGGATTCCTTCATTATCAGTTTTCTGCCGGATGAGATCCAGCTGGAGAATGAACGGGGTGCCGTGCAATGGCCCTGGAACAAATTCACCCGTTTCTTCGAAAGCCCGCATTTTTTCCATCTTTATTTCGACAGTAAATCTTTTTTCCTCGTACCCAAAGAAGGTATGGGAGATGAGTTCCGGCATGAACTGCGGGGGATGTTGAATGGTAAGATAGGAGGTAAGTAAGTTTTAAGTGGTAAGTTCTAGGTGTTAAGTTCTGGATTCTATGTTCCTTGCGGACAGTACCTACCGATAGCCAAGGTTCTATACTTACAACTTAGAACCTATAACCTATAACCTATAACATAAAACTTAGACCTTACAACTCCTTCTCCATCACATAATGCGGAATGGTCACTTCATTAAATTCATCGCTGCAGATGCGGTAGCCGTTTTTTTCGTAGAAGCCGAGGGCCGATTTGCGGGCATGCATGGTAAGGCGGCGGTAGCCATGGTCGCGGGCCACATTCTCGGCAAAGCTCATCAGTACCCTTCCGATCCCTTTTCCCTGCAGGTTGGCACTAACGGCCATTTGTCTGAGGCGAACCGTTTTAGGGTCCGTTTTGGTTAATACACAACAGGCTTCCAGCCTGTCATCTTCAAAGCAGCCCAGCAAAATATCTTCTGTTTCGGCGGCCAGGTCTTCCTCAGAAAAGGATAATCCCAGCGGTTTTCGCAGGATTTGAAACCGGAGATCTACCATTTGCTGGTATTCTTTGGAACCGTGATCTATCTGTTTTAATGCCATGTGTAATAACTAGGATGTACAAGATAATGATCATTTTTCTAAATTTTACCCACAAAACCGGATTTGGCCGGGAAAGCCCATTTACAGGCCTTGAAAACAAAAATGCCCGAAAAGATTGCTTATTTGACAAAAAGTATATTTTTGCGCCTGTAACAAAAACTTTTTACAATGTCAGACATCGCTACAAGAGTTAAGAAAATCATAGTTGAC
>SCVK01000313.1 GCA_004297075.1 Chitinophagaceae bacterium | reverse complement strand
ATGGGCGGTTTCAAAACCTTGAAAGAAGGACAAAAAGTATCATTTGAAATAACAGATGGTAAAAAAGGAAAACAGGCTTCTAATATTCAGTCTGCCGAATAATCTTTTTTGATCCCCAACCGCACAATGTGCGGTTTTGAACTATCTCTGTGTTCCCGGATTGAGTAATTGAACCGGGAATACAGAGATTTTGTATGTCAGGACTTCCGCCCGTCTTATTCCATACAATCCATGATGTCCCTGACCTTTTTACGGTTAAAGGGATGGATCGATAATAACAGGTAACCACCTCCATTCAGCATGGGTTCTTTTTTCAACAGCCCGAGATTATGAAAACCTACTACCAATGGCCCGGCTTTTACGGCCATACCTACCCATAATTGTCCTTGTGTATTGTATTGAACGGGTAAATACGCTCCCCAGTTCAGGGTTTCCCAACGGGGTGTTATGGTAAGCAGGTTCAGCTCCCGGGTGCGCAGTTTGGTATAACTGGAACTGGAGTAGAAATTCATATTCAATTCCCCGTTCACATAAAAATGATTACCGAGGTTTCTGTCGATATTCAGGATCAGGCGTGTGGGATTGGCAATCTTAAATGGTGCGGTGATATCGGCACTATTGGTAAAAATGGTTCGCAGCGAATCCTTGAACGACTGCAGATCCCGGGCACCGCTTAATTTTCTGTCAATGGTAGCATCCGTTAGTGCAAAATTAGGGCCGAATAATTCCACGGAAGCCGTGCCCGGGGTAAACTGGTTGGCGCCCAGGTCCATCAGGCTAAGGCCGATCTTCCAATCATAATTCAAGCTGTTATTTCCTACACCGGCAGTAGTTTCATCATTATAGGTCATGTATTCGATCCCCATGCTCAGTCCCAGACCTGTTCGTGATTTTTTATAAAAATTTTTAAAGGAACTTTCATCATAATTACCCGAATACCCAAGCGAACCACTGCCATCGGTCAGCGAAAAAATAGTATCTGTGGCATTCTTGGATTCGAAATAACTGACCCTGTTCAGTTTTACAAATGCCCCAGACAAACCTTTCATGATCTGTAAAGTAATGCCACCGCTTAAACGCGAACGGCTGTCTTCAAATAACACTTTCGAATAGTTCAGGTCAGCTTCCAGCCATCCGGTCTGGGTAGCAAATCCTTCTAAGAAGGGAAGATTATTGTTGGCGATGAGAAAATTATGCAAACTGGTCACAGAATCGGTATACCGGAAAGGTGCTGTTTTGGTATGCAGATAGGTTCTGGCCCTGATACCGAAATTAATGGCGCTCCTGTTATCAATCCGGTATAAAAAGTTAAACAGGCTCAGATCTGCGTTGGCATGGTTGAATTTGCTGTTACGATCATCTTTTACCGACAGTTCCTTTGTCCCGTTGCTTGATTTCAGGTAGAGTGAATTGGTGGCCATCTTCAGTTGCGTGGAAAACAGGGTCAGGTCCCATTTGTGTACTGAGTTAACAGAAGAGGCCGGATTATTGAAAACAGCGGTGCTGCCCGTATAAGCCGACCCATGCAGGGCCTGGTAACCCTGGGCGGTTAGTTTTAGCGATGAAAACAACAGCAGGAGGCTAATAAAGAAGCCGGTTTTTGTATGCATATCTACCCTTGATACCCGCAGGTTACACTGTGCAGCCCGAACGGAATTTTTTATGATTTTGTAAAGAACACCCCTGACAATCCGGTTCAGGGGCTGAAATCCTTCGCGAAGTCAAAATACGGCAGTTTTTTCTGTTTTTGGGCGAAGGTTTTTGTAGGTTGTTGCATCTAACTAATCAATACGGCATTATTTGAGCGAACAGGACTTTATCCGGGCACTGCAAAACGGCGATCAACTGGCATTTAAACAGCTGGTAGAAAGCTGGCAGAACATGGTATTCAATACCGTGCTCAGCATTGTGCAGGACAGGCAGGAGGCAGAAGATCTTTCGCAGGAAGTGTTTATCCAGATCTACCAGTCTGTGAAAGATTTCAGGGGCGAGGCCAAACTCTCTACCTGGATGTACCGGGTAGCACTAACCAAGGCCCTGGATGCGGAGCGGAAAAAGAAAACCAAAAAAAGAATGGCCAACCTGCGTTCCTGGATTGGTTTGGGTGAGAAGGAAGAGAACCTGGCGCATTTCCATCATCCCGGTGTAGCACTTGATAATAAAGAACGTGCCGCGCTTCTTTTCAGAACCATGCAGCAGTTACCGGAAAACCAGCGGATCGCGTTTACATTGATCAAAGCAGAAGGATTGAGTTACGAAGAAACGGCAACCATCATGAATCTCAGCATAAAAGCGGTAGAAGCGCTGATGCATCGCGCCAAAGAAAACCTGCGGCAAAAATTGAAACATTATTATACCCCGATAAATAAGTGAACATGCATACCAATAGACCCGACCCCGAAGAACTGGAGCAGATACTGAATAGCCTCAATGGTATCAGTCGTGCCGAGATGCCCCCGTTTTTTTATACCCGCCTGCAGGCACAGCTGGATAAAAAAAATGAGGGTGCCGGTTATTTCTGGTCCTTGCTTACAAAGCCGGCGGTATCATTGGGAACTTTGTCTTTACTGCTGATCCTGAATATAGCTGTTATCCGTTCTTATCTGCATACAACACCATCGGCCCCTGTTCAGGAAACAACCGGCTTGCAAACATTTGCAGATGAATATGGATTGGGTACTTCTACTGTGTATAACGAAAAAGAAAACTGATGATGAGCTATTTTAACAGGAATAAATGGACCGCCATTGCTTTCCTGGTGCTGATCGCACTCAATATTATCACCCTTACTACTTTGTGGATCATGCACGAAAGGGGAGCGGAACGTCGCAACGGCAACCAACCCGCATTGGTTGATTTTCTGGTGACAGAACTGGGACTGGATTCTGTGCAGAAAAAACAACTGATCGTTTTGCGGGATGAGCACCGGCAGCAGATGCAGGCCATCCGACGTTATAACCGGGATGCCAAGAACGCTTTTTTTGATCTCCTGCAACAGGAAGATCTTTCCGATACGGCTTTAGCAGCGGCAGCCAAAGAAGCTGCGCGGTATGATGCAGAAACGGATATGCTTACTTTCCGTCATTTTCAGCAGATCCGCGCTTTGTGTACTGCAGAACAGAAAGTCAAGTTTGAATCTGTGATAAAACAGGTGTTGCGGATGATGGCACCACCACCACCGGGCAGACCACAAGGAGGGCCACCTTCTGGCAGAAACGGTGAACAACAAGACGGTCCACCACCCGGCGAAGAAGGGCAGGCACCACCGCCACCGCGCCAATAATCATTTAGCTAACGCGAAGGTTTTTCTGCACCATCACATCTAACCCCAAAATCATTTATTATGAACAGGATACAATTTGCCGGCCTTGCGGGGCTGGTGGCTATAGCCTTGTTTGGTTTTTCCTGTAAGAAGGAAGCTACTGCTACCACTACTACCGTAACCGTCACTGCTACGGTTCCCGACGTGTTTAAGAAGTTCAATCCCACTGTAACGGTTTCTTCTGATGGAACCACGATCACCATCAAGAGCGATGGTGTTCCCGATCACAAGAGCTGTTATTTTGCTACTTCCGATGCCCGTTACCAGGCCTATAACGGAAGCAATAGTGCTTTCTCCAAAAATCCCAACAGTATCGGCACCAAAAGTTTTACGTTCAAGATTCCTGCTTCACCTGCTGTCAATGCAGCGCATGAAGCTACCCCGTTGGGGCCGATTGGTGTGGCCATTAACGGTGTGGCTATTTATAACCAGTATGCGGGTCCCAACCAGCCATTGACCAATGAGATCAATTCGTTCGATCAGTACAATGGTCATCCTGATCAGAGTGCTACCTATCACTATCATGTAGAACCTTTATACATCACACTGAATAAGGCCAAGAGCGCACTGATCGGGTTTCTGTTAGATGGCTTTCCTGTATATGGCCCGCAGGAAAACGGTAAAACACTGGTGAGTGCAGATCTGGATACGTATCATGGTCATACGGCTGTTACTGCCGATTATCCCAATGGTATTTATCATTACCATATTACAGCCGATGCACCTTATATCAATGGGGTTGGTTTCTATGGTACCAAAGGATCTGTAACTCAGTAATACTACACACAGATTAGGAAAACGCTAACAATTGATACAAAGGTTTAGGGTTGACAACCACATCTGATAGTAGTAAATATATTCTTTCATTTATTCTCAATCGTATGAAAAAGAAATTTCTGACACTGTTTACATTACTGGGTTGTATCGCTGTGATGGCACAATCTGAACCGCCCAAACCTCCTTCGAAATCGGAGAGACTGAAACACGTTACAGAAAAGATCAACAAAGAGATTCACTTAACAGCTGCGCAAAAAACCAAACTGGAAGCAGCCTACAGCGAGTTTTTTGATGGCATGGAAAAGCTTCGGTCAAAAGAAGGCAAGCCGACTGCACCACCTCCGCCTCCACCACCTGCTAACAGGGAAGCAGCAGAGAAACTCAGTGCAGCGCGTGATGCAAAGATCAAAACGGTGCTGAACGAAACGCAGTTCCGGAAATATGTGGCTATGGAAAAATCTTTGCGCCCGCCCGGACCCGGTAACAAGGAAGGTAAACCCCTGCCACCGTCTGCGCCAAAACAATAAACATGTTCAAAGTATTTACTTTTTTTGGTGTGATCGGATTGCTCACAACCTTCTCCTCCTGCCAAACACCTGTACAACAGGAACAGGCGGAGAAGGTATTGCCTTTTTATACCAGTGCCGATTTTACACCGCAATGGATCAGCATTACTGATCCGGCATACAGCGGAATACATGCCATACCCGATTTTCAATTCACTGATCAGCAGGGTAAAACAATTACGGCGAAAACAGTGGCCGGTAAGATCTATGTGGCAGGTTTTTTCTTCACCGCCTGTCCGGGAATCTGTAAACGGTTAACCAATCATCTCGCGCTTGTACAGAAAGCCTATCTCGCTGATAATGATGTGCGGATCCTTTCACATAGCGTAACTCCCGATACAGATAGTGTTGCCAGGTTGCAGCAATATGCTGCCGATTATGGAGTGGTGAGTGATAAGTGGTTCCTGCTTACGGGCAACCGTGATTCGATCTACACCCTTGCCCGCAAAGCTTACTTCGCGGATGAGGATATGGGTATACAAAAGAACAGCAGCGATTTCCTTCACACCGAGAACCTGTTACTGATCGATCGGCACCGGCACATCAGGGGCGTGTACAAAGGCACTTCGCTGAAAGATGTGAACGACCTGATCGCGGATATCAGGTTATTAAAACAGGAAGAATGAAAATTGTCTTCGCAATAATATGGGTTGTACTGACAGTCAGCTGCAGCGAACAACCTGCTCTCATCGCAACTGTATATCAGTTACCGCAGATTCCTGCCATAACCGTAGACAGGTCTGATACTGCGCTGCATCTTGTAAACGGTGTCTGGCTATGGAAGGGCCAGCCTTTCAGCGGAACCATGGAAACCTGGTATATGTCAGGGCAGATCCGTTTATTGCAACAATTTTATGCCGGCAGAGAAGAAGGACTGATGCAGTCTTTTTATGAAAATGGCAACCGGGAGGCCCAACGTTTTTATCGCAATGGAGAAAAAGACAGCGTGCACCGGGGCTGGTGGCTGAACGGCCAATTGCAATATGAATATCATTACCGGAACGGCGAATACGAAGGCGATTTCAAAGAATGGTATCCATCCGGCCGGCCATCCAAGCATATTTCATACCACCGGGGTAAGGAACAATGGGGAAAAGGCTGGCGCGAAAACGGTAAACCCTATATGAGCTTTGTTATGCGTAATGGCCGGCTCTATGGTTTGGTCAATCCCAATTTATGTTACTCTCTGAAGAATGAGAAGGGGGAATATGTAGAAAACAGCGCTGAATAGCGGGTACTAAGTGCTGGGTTCTACGTTCCAGGTACTGGGTGTTCACTTCGGCGTTCGATATTCATCTGTTCCTTCTTCCAACAAAAAGTCCCCTGTAGAAACAGGGGACGTCTTCGATTGCTTGCCATATAAGAAAAGAGATAATTATCAATTCATTAACCTGAAACCAACAGCTAACCTTGTGTACAGCTGTATTTTTGTTTCTGATGTAAAGGTAAGGAAAAATCAAATAACATAGTATTTTATTCGATAATTAATTATTTTTTACATTTTTTTGACAATTTTAGTCAAAAAAATAAGAATATGATAATATGTAATTATTTATAATATATTATCATAAATGGTTAAACATTTTTTATTTGTTGAAATAAAGTATTGATTAACAGCTTATATTTTGCCAGGATATTCTTTTAATGCCACATCAAGGCAATCCATTGCCTTATTTATATCATTTAAATTTAATACATAGGCCAACCTTACTTCCTGTTTGCCTAATCCGGGGGTTCCATAGAAGCCGGTAGCGGGTGCCAGCATCACGGTTTGGTTTTGGAAAGAGAAACTTTCGAGTAACCACTGGCAAAAAATATCCGCATCGTCGATGGGTAGTTTGGCAATGGCATAAAAAGCGCCACCGGGATTGGGGCAGAATACCCCCTCCATGGCGTTCAGCCTTTGTACAATCAGGTCGCGACGTGATTTATATTCCGCTTTGGTCGTATCAAAATAATCAGCCGGCAGATCAATGGCTGCTTCACCGGCTATCTGTGCAAAACTGGGCGGACTCAATCTCGCCTGCGCAAACTTCATCACAGCATCCAGCAGGGTTTTGTTCTTGGTGATAAAAGCACCTATCCTGCCGCCGCAGGCACTGTATCTTTTGCTGATGGTGTCCATGATGATCACATGTTCGTCTACACCGGTCAGGTGCATGGCACTTACCTGCTTGCCTTCATAGCAGAACTCACGATATGCTTCATCAGAGAACAAAAAGAGATTATGTTTCAGGATGATCTGTTTCAGCTGCTGCATTTCTGCATCGCTGTACAGGTAACCGGTAGGATTATTGGGGTTGCAGATGACGATGGCTTTGGTGCGGGGGGTGATCTTTTTCTCAAACTCTTCAATCGGCGGCAGGGCAAATCCATTCTCGATATGAGAAGTGATGGGCACCACGGTTACACCTGCCGCTACGGCAAAACCATTGTAGTTGGCATAAAAAGGTTCCGGGATGATCACTTCATCACCTGCATCCAGGCAGGCCATAAAACCAAACTGGATGGCTTCGCTACCACCTGTTGTGATAATAATTTCATTATGATTTACATGAATGCCTACGCTTTCATAATAACCCACCAGTTTACGGCGGTAGCTTTCATTACCCGCGCTGTGGCTGTACTCCAGCACTTTAAAATCACTGT
This sequence comes from Chitinophagaceae bacterium, assembly GCA_004297075.1. Classification (GTDB taxonomy): domain Bacteria; phylum Bacteroidota; class Bacteroidia; order Chitinophagales; family Chitinophagaceae; genus Sediminibacterium. Next base: position 4,469 of record SCVK01000313.1, on the reverse strand, counting down.
TGCGAACGGCATCAAGCACCATTTTCGGTGTTTCAATATCCGGCTGACCGATATTCAGGTGGTATACTTTGGTTCCTCTTTTTTTGGCTGCTTCTGCATAAGGAACCAGTTTGCGTATGGGGGAGGCGGGCATGTGCTGGCCGCGTTGGCTGATCTGTAACATTTCGCAAAGATAGTTGGGGTGGCAACGTTGTCAAAACAAAATACGCAACCGGTTTCGGTTGCGTATCTGTGGTTATGGAAAACGGTCTGCTGATTATTTTGTTTTGCCTTTGGCCGCAGGAATCACTTCACCATCAATGGTGAGCACCATGGGTAATTGCTGGTTGGCAAATTTCACATTTACATTTTTCTTGAAAGTGCCCATTGCTGCTGCGTTATAGGTTACTTTAATGGTACTCGATTTGCCTTTCAGGATCGGGTCCTTGCTGTATTCCGGTGTGGTACAACCACATTCTGCATTGGCAAACTCGATCACCGCGGGTTTGTTGCCATTATTGGTGAAAGTGAATATATAAGTGGCGGGCACATGCTGTTTGATCTTGCCAAAACTGTGCGCCGTTTTCTGGAATACGATCTCAGGGGATGATTGTGCATTAACAAAACCGGCTACCAGCAGGGTGGCCATGAAGAGGATCTTTTTCATTGTACGGATTGATTTAAAAGGTAAAATTACAGAATCAGGAACTACAGAATGCCAAATCTGTGCCAAAGCCCTTTTTTTAGCTAAATTTTTAAAATCGGCTGTCCCCTGCCCCCGATTGGGGATAAATCGTGTTTTTTAGCGGATAAGCTAATTTACGTTAGTCTATTCCGCGGGTAATGTTATTTTTGCTCAATGGAACAAACATCTGCACTAGGGTACAAAGATGATATGCTTTCTTTTGAAGGCTTTCGCAATACCATATTGGATGATTACAGAACGGCGGTAGTGAGCAGGGAAGTGAGTTTGCTGGGCAGAAGGGAAGTACTGACCGGTAAGGGTAAATTCGGCATTTTCGGAGATGGAAAAGAAGTGGCGCAGATAGCGATGGCGAAATTTTTTCAGCCGGGCGATTTCCGCAGTGGCTATTACCGCGACCAGACTTTTATGTTTGCTGCCGGACTGGCCAGTGTAGAGCAGTTTTTTGCGCAATTATATGCCGATCCTGATGTTAAAAATGATCCTTTCAGCGCGGGCCGGCAGATGAACGCGCATTTTGCCACCAAGTTTGTAGATGAGAACGGTAACTGGCTGGATCTGGCCAACCGTAAAAATATTTCTTCCGATATGGCCCCCACTGCTTCGCAAATGCCGAGGGCCTTGGGATTGGCCTGGGCCTCTAAATGTTTCCGCAGTGCCAGTCATACCGATCAGTTTGAATCATTGAGTCACCACGGAAACGAGATCTGTTTCTGTACCATCGGTGATGCCAGCACTTCTGAGGGCCATTTCTGGGAAACCATGAATGCGGCCAGTGTATTACAGGTACCGCTGGCGGTATTTGTTTGGGATGATGGGTATGGTATTTCGGTTCCCAAAAAATTCCAGACCACTAAAAATTCCATTTCAGAAGCCTTGCGTGGCCTGGAAAAAGAAGAAACCACGAACGGGATCCGGATCTATAAAGTAAAAGCCTGGGATTATGCCGGCATGTGCGAAGTGTTTGAAGAAGCGTTACAGCAGATGCGCGAAACACATGTACCTGCTTTGTTCCATGTAGAAGAAGTTACACAGCCGCAGGGCCATTCGACCAGCGGTAGTCACGAGCGGTACAAAACACCTGAGCGACTGGATTGGGAGAAAGAGTGGGACTGTATCAAAAAAATGAAAGAGTGGCTGATAGAAACCGGTTTATCGAATGCAGAAGAACTGACCGAGATAGAAGCGGGTGCCAAAGAATATGTGCGCAACAGCCGTAACAAAGCCTGGGAAAAATATCAGGCACCAATCAAAGAAGCCGCCGCTTTTGCTGCAGAACTGATCAGGGGCATGATGGTAAATGATATGGAGAAATACAATCATTTACAAAAACTGGCCACAGAACTGCAGAGTCATAAAGAACCTTTGCGCCGCGATGTGCTGCGTACACTGGCCCTGGCCATGGAAACAGCGCCAGCTTCTCCTACTGTAGCTGAACTGAAAGGTTATTACAACGAACTGCTGGAAGAGAACCGTGCCCTCTACAACAGCGATCTGTATAACGAAGGTGCGAAAAGTGCCCTGAAAGTGCCCGAAGTAAAACCGATGATCTCTTTTGATGCACCGGTAGCCAATGGGTATGAAGTACTGAATAAATATTTTGATGCCTTGTTTGCCAGCAATCCGTATGTGTATGCATTTGGTGAAGATGTGGGTTATATCGGTGATGTGAACCAGGGTTTTGCCGGACTGCAGGATAAACATGGTAAAGACCGGATTTCTGATACCGGGATCCGTGAATTAACCATCATAGGGCAGGCCATTGGTTTATCGCTTCGTGGCTTGCGCCCGATTGCGGAGATCCAATACCTGGATTATCTGTTATATGGTTTGCAGCCGTTGAGTGATGATGTGTCTACTACGCATTTCCGTACTAAGGGACAGCAAAGCTGCCCGGTTATTATCCGTACCCGTGGTCACAGACTCGAAGGCATCTGGCATAGTGGTTCGCCATTGGGTATGATCATCAATTCGCTGCGGGGTATGTATATCTGTGTACCGAGAAATATGGTGCAGGCAGTGGGGATGTATAACACCTTGTTACGCGGAAATGATCCTGCCATGATCATTGAATGTCTGAACGGATACCGCCTCAAGGAAAAAGTACCGGCTAATCTGCTGGAATATACGGTACCGCTGGGTGTGCCGGAAATAGTGCGGGAAGGAGAAGATATTACACTGGTTACTTATGGTTCTACCCTTCGTGTTGTAGAAGATGCCGTAGAGCGTTTACAACAGATGGGGATCAGTTGTGAAGTGATTGACGTACAGACTTTATTGCCTTTTGATATCCATCATGTCATTCTCGGATCACTCAAAAAAACCAGCCGGATCGTATTTATAGATGAAGACGTGCCCGGGGGCGCAGCTGCCTATATGTTCAGTAAAGTAATGGAAGAGCAGAAAGCATTCCAGTGGCTGGATGTGGCACCGCGAACCATTACGGCGCAGGCGCATAGGCCGGGTTATGGCAGTGATGGTGATTATTTCAGCAAACCCAATGCAGAAACGATGATTGCGGTAATTCAGGAGATGATGCAGGAATAATGCCTGATGTTGTAAGCTACCGGCTGATGAATAAACCGTTCAGCTCAGGGGTAGGTACCCAGCAGGCTTCTTTTTTACCAAACCAACGATACCTGTTTCTGGCGATCAGCCTGTATACACTGTTCCTGATAAAAGCAGGCAGCAGAATAAAAACATACAATCCCGGCCAGGGCCCGTTGAGTTTTCTGGCTACCCGCAGCGCTGCGGTAGACTCAGTATAATATTTCCCCTGCTCCCATACAATAAATGAGTCGAATGTATCGGCAGAGAGGCCGTTTTGCTGCAGGAACTGTTTCCCTAACTCACTTTGTAAAGAGGCGAAACGAAAATACTGTTTCGGATCATGTTTGATGATAAACTGAACAGAACCGGTGCAGAGATTGCAGACACCATCGAAGAATATGACGGGATGGGGAGAATGGTGCAGGTCTGTCATGGAGACGGGTGGTATTTAGTTAGGAGTCTGGAGTTGGGAGTTAGGAGTCTGGAGTGATATATGTTTGTTATCAAAACTCCAGACTTCTAACTCCCAACTCCAGACTGCTCTTTCTATGCCATATTATGAAACACTTTATTCACATCCTCATCCTGCTCTAATCTTTCGATCAGTTTACTCACGTCTTCTGCCTGCTCGTCGGTAACAGGAACAGTGGTGGTAGGAATCCATTCCAGCTCGGCGCTGATGGGTGAAATACCTTTTTCTTCGAGTGCTTTCTGCAGGTTACCGAAATCTACAAAAGCGCAACGTAATACAATGATCGGATTACCCTGGTCATCGTTACTGTCTCCCAGTTCGTCCAGGCCATGGTCTATCAGTTCCAGTTCCAGGTCGTCCATATTGAGACCTTCGGGTTTCAGTTTGAACACGCCCATTTTTTTGAACTGGAAGCTAACGGAACCGCTGTTACCCAGGGCGCCATGTCCTTTATTAAAATGACTTTTTACATTGGCTACGGTACGAACGTGATTGTCGGTAGCGGTTTCTACCAGCAGGGCCACGCCGTGTGGTGCATATCCTTCATACAGGATCTCCTCGTAGTTGCTGGTATCTTTCCCCATGGCCCGTTTAATGGCCGCTTCTACCCGGTCTTTGGGCATGCCTACACTCTTCGCATTCTGATAACAACGGCGCAGGGCAGGGTTGGTAGCCGGATCGGGCCCACTGGCTTTTACAGCAATCACGATTTCCTTCCCGATACGGGTAAACTGTTTGGCCATCTTATCCCAACGGGCAAACATG
>SCVK01000312.1 GCA_004297075.1 Chitinophagaceae bacterium | reverse complement strand
TGACTCTTTTTACCAGGACCCGCATATCCCGCACCGGCATCTTTTTTTGCATTATGGCGACCTTACGGACTCTACCAACCTGATCCGTATTATCCAGGAAGTACAGCCGGACGAGATCTATAATCTCGCGGCAATGAGCCATGTAAAAGTGAGTTTTGAAACCCCGGAATATACAGCCGATGCCGATGGTATCGGCACTTTACGCATCCTGGAAGCGGTTCGTCTGCTGGGGTTAACTAAAAAAACCAAAGTGTACCAGGCATCCACTTCAGAACTCTATGGATTGGTGCAGGCGGTTCCGCAAAGTGAAACTACGCCTTTCTATCCCCGTTCACCCTATGCCGTAGCCAAACTCTATGCCTACTGGATCACGGTTAATTACCGGGAAGCCTATGGTATGTTTGCCTGCAACGGTATCTTATTCAATCACGAATCACCGCTGCGTGGCGAAACCTTTGTCACCCGCAAGATCACCCGCGCCGTAGCCAAAATTGCCCTGGGCTTACAGGATACCTTGTACCTCGGTAACCTGGACGCCAAACGCGACTGGGGCCATGCCAAAGACTATGTAGAAGGTATGTGGCGCATCCTGCAACAGGATACTCCTGAAGATTTTGTATTGGCCACCGGCATTACCACCCCCATCCGTGATTTTGTGAAAATGGCGTTTGCCGAAATAGGTGTGGAACTGGCTTTTGAAGGAACAGAAGAGAACGAAGTAGCCAAAGTAGTTGCCTGTATAGGTAAATACCAGGTTCCCGTCGGCCAGGTAGTGGTAAAAGTAGATCCCCGCTATTACCGCCCCACAGAAGTGGACCTCCTGATTGGCGACCCCACCAAAGCCAAACAGAAATTGGGCTGGGAGCCCAAATACACACTGGCCGAAATGGTCACCGAAATGGTAGCCAGCGATATCCGTTTATTTGAGAAAGATGAGTTTTTGAGGAAGAATGGGTTTGAGGTGAAGAATGAATTTGAGTAGGGTAGGGGCGCATTGGCGAGTAAGCTACGAAGCCCGTTATTCCGAGTGCCGCTTGTGGCGGGTCTTTGGCTTTTGGTCTTTGGTTTTGGGGAGGAGGGTTAAATTAGCGATTTTCTTGGGTAGAAGCCGCATAGTAGGATTTGACCAGCTCTGGTAAATTCGGGAGAATTAAACCTCTCTTTGGCATGCGTGATTTTAGAAAGCTGGATGTTTGGATGCAGGCACTCTTATTTGTGAAAAAAGTGTATGACATTACCTATACGTTCCCTCAAAAAGAACAGTATGGACTTGTTTCTCAAATGAATCGTTGTGCAGTCTCAATGCCATCCAATATCGCCGAAGGTTGCAGCCGCAAGACCTCTGCTGATTTCTCCAGGTTTCTGGACATAGCACTCGGGTCTTCCTTTGAACTGGAAACTCAAATTGAAGTCAGCTATATCATTGCTTACATAAACATAGATCAATACGCAAGTTTGATGCAAGAGTTACACATCATTCAAAAACGAATAAATGCTTTAAAAAACAGTATAATAATGTAAAGTATCTTCTAAATACATCCCGTAACCCCCCAATCACCTAACAGGTACCCATTACCAAAGACTAAGGACTAAAGACTAAAGACCAATACCACCACACATGGAAAAACAATCTAAAATATACATCGCCGGTCACCGAGGAATGGTAGGTAGCGCCATTGTGCGGAGATTACAAAAAGACGGTTATTCCAATCTCGTTACCCGGACTTCCCAGGAGCTGGATCTCCGAAACCAGCAGGCCGTTAACGATTTCTTTGAGGCTGAGAAACCGGAATATGTGTTCCTCGCTGCCGCCAAAGTAGGTGGGATTGTGGCGAATAATACTTACCGGGCAGAATTTATATATGATAACCTGATGATTGAAAGTAATGTCATTCATGCGTCGTATGTAAATAAAGTAAACAAACTGCTTTTTCTGGGATCATCTTGTATTTATCCCAAACTGGCCCCTCAGCCTTTACAGGAATCGTCTATTTTATCGGGTTACCTGGAGCCTACCAATCAACCCTATGCTATTGCCAAAATTGCTGGTATTGAATTGTGTGATGCTTACCGGGCACAGTATGGCTGTAATTTCATTTCAGCGATGCCTACCAATCTCTATGGGCCTAATGATAACTATGATCTGGAAAAATCGCATGTACTTCCGGCTTTGTTGCGAAAATTTATTGTGGCTAAAAGAAATGGTGATCCATCTGTAATGTTATGGGGCAGTGGCACACCACTTCGGGAGTTTTTACATGTAGATGATCTGGCGGATGCCTGCCTGTTCCTCATGAAAAACTATCATCAAAAGGGATTGATCAATATTGGTTCCGGTAAGGAACTGACTATACTGGAACTGGCCCAGTTAATTAAAAAGACGGTTGGTTTTACCGGTGATATCATTCTTGACAGAACCAAACCGGACGGCACGCCGCGAAAACTAATGGATGTGTCTAAACTGAGTGCATTAGGATGGAATGCATCGATAGGGTTGGAAGAAGGGGTTAGGAGGGTGTATGAGGAGGTGAGGGGGGATTGGGAGTAGTGGGGAGCCCAAAGTGAAAGGCTAGATTCTAATGCTCATTCTTCTAATTTACTCGGATCAGCACCCTTCTTTACAATGTAGGAGAGTTTTGGGGTGAGTGGAAATCGTGAATAGGCAATTCGCAATCCGCAAATCCGTTATCCACTAATCGGTTTTCTACCAAATGCCTATAAGTGGCATAGAAAATCCCGAATGAAAACAGGGTCAACTAAAAACTACAGACCCAAGACCCCAAACCTCAGACTTTTTCAATCCCTTTCCCCTATATTTGCACCACTTTTATGACCAGATTATCCCCCACTTTTCATGGTCATAACAAGTTCATTATGTGTGCATAACCCTCAAAAAAGGGATACCTGAATATGAGTTACCAGACACAAATATCAATTTCGCGATAGCAGCATACACTGTTAAAAGCCAAATCATTAATAGAATCATCTTTACAATCAGGATTTTCAAGTAAAATTTGGTTATTCTCATATAAAATAGCTTAGTTTAGCTACTCAATAATGCTTCATTTTGACCCCACTCTGGGAGTCAGGTTGGCGAAGCCGTTATTAACCAGCTGTATTTCAATCCACTTATTTGTTATTAAATCATCTTTTTTCGGGTAAAATCCGCATCCGTTTGTTGACCAAACTCTTGCTTAATCCTGCCAGTAAGGTATATCTGCGGGGATTGGAAAAGGAATTGGGGGTTAGCAGTAATACAGTTCGTTTGGAACTGAACAAATTGTCTGAAATGCATCTGATTACAGCGGAGGAGGGCGAGGCTAAAGCCAAGGTAAAACATTATGCGGTTAATACCCAGCATCCATTATTCGCTTCTCTCCGCTCCATTATATTGCAGCATGTGGGCCTTGACCAAATCCTGGAACAGGTGATCCGCAAGCTGGGTAAGTTAGACAAAGTGTATCTTACAGGCGATCTTGCCAAGGGTAAAAATTCCAGTTTTGTAGACTTGGTGATAGTGGGGGAAATTGATAAAACATATTTACACAAACTGATCGATAAAGTAGAGCCCCTGATCGGTAAAAAAATAAGGGTAGGCTTGTTTAGCCCCGCTGAGTTCAGCCCCGAGCATTTAAAAGATCTAGGCGTAGTAATCAACTTAATCGAAGCCTAAAAAATAAAAATACCCCTGTAAAGCAAGTAGGGGGTGCCGCACAGTGGCTGAGCGCAGAGCAGGGATGTTTCGGGTTTAAATTAGTAAGCTGGTTTAACCAAATATTTCAATACCCACTTCTGCAAAGACAAAAGACACAAAACTAAAGACCTTATATGAATAAATTCTTCAAAATCCTCAGCCTTCTCCTAATCCTTCTTTGCAGCACCCAATACCTTCAGGCACAGGATATCTTGAAAGGCAAAGATCTTAGCCAGGTCAGAGTAGACCAATTAAGCGACGCGGATATTGCCAAACTGAAAACCCAGTTAACCACTGCGGGTATGATGATTGACCAGGCCGAGCAGATGGCATTGGCAAAGGGAATGAGTGCTGCCGAATTTGCCAAATTGAAAAAAAGACTGGAAACTAGTGGTGCGGCAAACAGTGAAGGAGTTGGTAAATTAAAATCACAAACAAGCCCCAATAAGCTTTCCGCAGAAAAAGCCAATAATAGTTCCGACTCGCTCGATACGGGTAACTACAAAGAAAAGCCGCCAAAACCATTAATCGATCCACTGATCTTTGGTTCAGAGCTCTATACATCCCTTTCCCCCAATTTCGAGCCCAATATGAAGCTGGCTACCCCGCTAAATTATGTATTGGGGCCCGACGACCAGATCTTGGTTACCATATATGGGGTTCAGCAATACGATGGCGATTTACTGGTATCTGCCGAAGGCTTTATAACCATACCCAATGTGGGACAGATCAAAGTAGCTGGCTTAACTATTGAAGCTGCTACGCAAAAGATCAAAACTGTAATGGGTAATACGGTGTATGGGTATCTGAAATCGGGAGATTCCAAAATTTCAGTAACACTAAGTAAGATCCGCAGTATCAAGGTATTGATCATTGGTGCCAATCGGCCTGCTACCTATACACTTTCTTCCCTGTCTACGGTATTTCACGCTTTGTATGCAGCTGGTGGGCCTACTGCTTTTGGCAGTTTTCGCGAAATTGAACTGATCCGTAACAATAAACTCGAAAAGAAAATAGATCTCTATAAACTGCTCTTGCATGGTGATCAATCCGATAATATCGGCTTAAAAGACAATGATGTAATCCGCATCCCCGCCTACAAAAAACGCATCGAATTGCAGGGACAGGTAAAACGACCTGGCTATTTTGAAGTATTGCCCAACGAAAGCTTTGCCGATATCCTGGATTTTGCATCGGGCTTTACCGATACAGCTTACAAGGCCTCCATTAAAATATACCAGCAAAGTGATAAAGAACGGAAAGTGCAGGACCTAACTGCGACAGACTATACAAACTACCAGCCCCAAAGCGGCGATGTACTTGTGATTTCTAAAATTTTAAACCGCTTCCAAAACCGTGTAAAAATAACAGGTGCCGTATTCCGACCCGATGCATACCAGCTTTCGCCCGGACTCCGTGTGGCAGACTTGATTCGAAAAGCTGATGGGTTAAAAGAAGATGCATTTACCGGCCGAGGCCAGATTATCCGTTTGCAAGAAGATCTTACCCGATCCATTATATCATTTGATGTCAAAAAAGCCCTCGGAGGTGATCCGTCGCATAACAGCTTTCTGCAAAGAGAAGATGAAGTATTCATCAGCTCTATACTCGATCTGCGGGATTCTTTTAAAGTAACCATACAAGGTGAAGTTCGTTTACCCGGGCAATACGAATACGTAGAAAACCTTTCATTAAAAGACCTGGTTTTGCAGGCAGGTGGTTTTACAGATGCGGCATATAAAAATATCGAGATTGCCAGGTTAATCAAGCGCGATTCTATTTCGGCAACCGATAACCGCGCCAGCAGCATTATCAATGCGGAAATTAATGGCGATCTTACATCCTCTGTGGCGAATATCCAGTTACAGGCTTTTGATGTTATTACCATACGCCGAAAAGCGGGTTATACCATACCCGAAACGGTTACTGTTGCTGGCCAGGTGCAATACCCCGGCCCTTATGCATTAAGCAGCAGAACTGAAAGAGTGAGCGATCTTTTGAAACGCGCAGGAGGCTACACGCCAGATGCTTACCCTGAAGGTGCTTATTTAAAAAGGTATAAAACGGACTTGGAAAAATCAAAATCGCAGGATGTTGCCAAAAAACTGCAAAAGAATATTAAAGACACATCTTCCAAAGTATTAGAAGAAATTGTAAGAGAGTACGACCAGATTCCTTTAGACCTTCCATTGATTATGAAATCTACAGGGTCAGTAGAAGATTTGGTAGTTCGTTTCAAAGACGAATTATTTATTCCTAAATTTGATGGCCAGGTTAAGATTAGTGGCGCCGTTTTACTGGCTACGCAAGTGCCATACCAGAATAAGAATAATATGAAAGATTATATTAATGAAGCTGGCGGATTTAATGGAGATGCATGGCGAAAAAAAGCCTATGTAGTATACGCTAACGGTAAAGCAGCTACCACAAAACATTTTTTCTTTTTTAAATTCTATCCAAAAGTATTACCAGGCAGCGAATTGGTGGTGCCCAAAAAACCGGAGAAAAAAGGCGCAAATACAGGCGAGATTATTGGCATATCTAGTGCTTTAGCTAGTTTAGCAGGGGTTGTAATTGCAATATTAAAATTATAAGCAAATTTATAAAATGGCTGAATCTCAAAAAGTTCAATATAATTCTTCTGACGAAGTAACTTTCGGAGAGATCTTTTTCAAGGTTAAGAGGGTATTTAATTACCTCCTTGGTAAGTGGAAAATTATTGCGTTAACAGGGGTTCTTGGAGGAGCGTTAGGTTTTATGTATGCGCTTTTTCAAAAACCTACCTATACGGCATCCTTAACTTTTGCATTGGAGGATGATAAAAGCTCCGGGGGAGGATTAGGCGGAGCTTTAGGATTGGCAAGTTCTCTGGGTTTTGATTTGGGTACGAATGGAGGCGGCGCATTTAGCGGTACAAACCTGATGGCATTAATGAAAAGCAGGAAGCTGATCGAGCAAACTTTATTAACCCCGGTAAGCGTAAATAACAAAATGGTAACCCTTGCCGAACAGTATCTCGTGTTTGAAGGATGGCGTGAGACATGGGAAAAGAAAAATCCGGTATTTAATCAGAAATTGCAATATTCCATAACAGCAGACAGAAGTACTTTTTCTTTGCAACAGGACAGTGTACTCGGCCTAATCTATGAAAAACTGGTAAAGGATAATATCAGGATCGATCAGAAAGACAAAAAGGTTTCTATTATCAGTGTAGATGTAAAAACAAAAGATGAGTTGTTTTCGAAATATTTTACTGAAATACTCGCAAAAGAAATTTCAGATTTTTATGTCGAAACAAAGAGCAGGAAGGCAAAAATGAATGTAACCATTCTGGAAAAACAGGCCGATTCTGTCAGGAGAGAATTGTATGGTGCTATTAACGGCGTAGCCGTTGCAAATGATATCACCTATAACCTTAATCCTGCTTTAAATGTAAACAGAACTCCATCGGCTCGAAGGCAGGTAGATGTTCAGGCAAATACGGCTATTCTAACGCAGTTGGTTATCAACCTTGAACTAGCACGGGTTACTTTACGGAAAGAGACACCCCTGATCCAGATTATAGATAAACCAATTTTGCCTTTGTATAAAGAAAGGGCTAGTAAAATGATCTATGCGATCACTACCGCGCTTCTCCTTTCCTTTATCCTTATTAACATTTTGATTTTCAGAAGATGGTTGCAAAAAAATGCACAACCAAAGCAATAAATGCAATCATTTAACCTCTATAAACCCAATTCAATCGCAATCAAACTGTCAGTATAGTATTATGAATGAATTAAAAAATAAGATTGCTGTGATAGGGCTCGGATATGTTGGATTGCCTCTCGCAGTTGAATTCGGAAAAAAACATGAAGTGGTTGGATTTGATATTAATACCGAGAGGATCAGTGATCTCAAAAAGGGTATCGACAAAACCAAAGAATCGAGTGAGGAAGAAATTAATGCGTCTACGTTTTTGAAATTTTCTTCGGATAAAGCCGATATCGCTTCCTGCAATGTTTTCATCGTTACGGTTCCTACCCCGATTGATAAATTTAAAGCACCTGATCTGAAACCCCTGTTAAAGGCTTCGGAAATGATCGCTCCCATGCTGAAGAAAGGCGATATCGTTATTTACGAAAGTACGGTTTACCCTGGATGTACCGAAGAAGATTGTGTGCCGGTACTGGAACAATATTCGAATCTTATTTTTAATACCGATTTCTTTTGTGGCTACTCACCAGAAAGGGTTAACCCTGGCGATAGGGTTAATACGCTCACGAAAATTAAAAAAGTAACCTCCGGTTCCACGCCTGAAATAGCTATTGTGGTCGATAACCTTTATAACGATATTATTGAAGCTGGAACACATAGAGCACCCAGTATTAAAGTAGCGGAGGCATCAAAAGCAATCGAGAATGCGCAGCGTGATATAAATATTTCATTTGTAAATGAACTCGCCCTGATATTCGATAAAATGGGTATCGATACGATGGATGTTATGGAAGCAGCCGCTACAAAATGGAACTTCTTGCGTTACAAACCAGGATTGGTTGGAGGGCATTGTATTGGGGTTGATCCGTATTACTTGGCGCATAAAGCAGAATCGCTAGGTTATCATCCGCAGGTTATTTTATCAGGTAGAAGGGTAAACGATAATATGGGCATGTTTGTTGCCAATAAAGCAATCAAACTAATGGCACACAAAGGGATTGTGATCAAAGGTGCGAAAGCGCTGATTTTGGGAATTACTTTCAAAGAAAACTGTCCAGATATACGCAATTCAAAAGTGATTGATATTTATAGAGAACTAAAACAGTTCGGCCTTGATATTGACGTATTTGATCCTCACGCAGATAAAAAAGAAGTTCATGAAGAATACGGTATACAACTTGTTGACGCTCCTGATAAATACGAAGTTGTTATTTTGGCGGTTTCGCATAACGAGTTCCTTTCCATGAATATCAACGATCTGAAAAAAAGTTTGAACGCAATCATTTTCGATATCAAATCATGCCTCAATAGGCAACTAGTTGATGCCAGACTTTAATTATAATATATAAATAATATACAATTTAATATATGCATATAACTATTAATGGTAGAAAAATAGGTGACGGCTACCCTGTTTTTTTTATTGCCGAAGCAGGTGTGAATCATAACAGCTCTATGGTACTTGCAAAACAACTGATCGATGCAGCTGCAGAGGCTGGTGCGGATGCAGTAAAGTTTCAGACATTCAAAACTGAAAATATCATTACACCGAACGCTCCTAAATCAACTTACCATATCCAGACCACAGGTTCTGATAAAGAACAGACTTGGTTTGAGCTGTTGAAAACACAGGAACTGACCAGGGCCATGCATATTGAATTGATGAACTACTGTACACAAAAAAACATTCTTTTTATGAGCACGCCTTATGATAAAGATAGTGCTGATCTCTTGGAGGAGTTAGGAGTTACTGCGTACAAAATTGCTTCTACCGATACTAATAATATACCCTTTCTTAAATATGTAGCGGCTAAAGGCCTTCCTATGATTCTTTCTTCAGCCATGTCTACCATGGAAGAAGTGACTGCTGCGGTTGAAACAGTAAGGGAAGCGGGTTTACAGGAAGTTGCAATGCTGCAATGCACAGGTAATTACCCCGCGCGCTTAGAAGATTCACACCTGAATGTTATGAAAACCTACCGCAATATGCTTCAATGTGTAACCGGTTATTCAGATCATACATTAGAAATGATTAATCCGGTAGCGGCAACCGCTATGGGAGCAGCCATTTACGAAAAACATATTACAATTGATAAAACGCTTCCTGGTCCCGATCACAGAATGGCACTTGATCCGCGTGAACTCAAAGAAACCATTCTTGCTATAAGGCAAACTGAGCAGGCGCTCGGTAATAGCCAAAAACAAGTTCTGGAATCGGAAAAAGAGAACCGTAACAAACTGAGGAAGAGTCTTGTAGCCAATACTGATATCGCTGAAGGTGCTATTATTACTGCTGAAATGCTTGCCATCAAAAGACCAGGTGGAGGTATTGAACCATCCCTTCTAAACACCATCATTGGTAAAAAGGCACTTACAGCAATAGAGAGTAATTCTGTTTTACAAGAACACATGTTTGCCTGATCACAAATGGTAAAAGAGAAAATTGCCATTATTGGTGCAGGTGGGTTTGGCCGTGAGGTTTTCAGCTTATTAAATAAAGACCTATTTGATATAGTTGGTTTTATTGATAATCATGCTGACCATGAAATTGCTCTTCCCGCACCCATTATAGGCGATGATGATATATTACCGCTTTTGAAAAGCCTGGGCCTTGCGGTTGGTGTCTGCATTACAATCGGCAACATGGCGAGACGAAAAAAGATTTTTGACAAAGCCATCGCTGCCGGTCTTTCCCTGCCCAAAATTATTCACAGTAGCACAAGTATATTAACGTCTGTTCCACTGGGAGATGGTGTCATTATTTATCCAGGTGTGATAGTGATGAGCGATTGTTATATTGGGAAAGGCGTTTTATTGAATTCCGGTGTTACAATAGGTCATGATGTTGTGATCGGTGATTTTTCAAACATCAACCCCGGTGTTCACCTGGCTGGCAAAATAACCATCGGTGAACATACAATGATCGGTATCGGCGCATGTGTGCGTGAAAACATTAGGATCGGGAACCGGGTAGTGGTTGGTGCTGGAAGCGTTGTGGTTAACGACATTCCCGACGATTGTGTGGTGTATGGTGTTCCAGCTAAAATTCAAAAAGTAAAATGATAACAACAGACAAGGAACTAGATGAGATGAATCTTTTTGTTTCAACCACTTTTTTCAAGGATGGAACAGCAATAGAAACGGCACTTGATACGTGTAAAATAAACGGTATTAAAAATCTCGAACTGGGATCCAATCATCAGTACTCCTCCGATTTTAAATCCATTATCACTTCTTTATCACCCGATCTTACTTACCTCGTTCATAATTATTTCCCCATCCCAAAGGAATCTTTTGTTCTTAACCTGGCATCCACTGATGAGCACATCATTCAACGAAGCCTGGAGCATGTTCACACAGCGATCGATTTTTGTGAAGAAACAGGCGCTTTGTTGTATACATTCCATCCCGGTTTTTTAACGGATCCGAAAGGCTCAAATCAAAACAGGGATAACTACGATTTTCAATGGGATGATGCTGCAGGTAAACAGTATGACGTTGCCTATGAAACCATGCTTGAGAGCATAGAAACCTGTGTGGAGTATGCAGCAAAGAAAAAAATCAGGATTGCTATCGAAACAGAAGGTTCTTACAATAAGCATCATCACCTGCTGATGCAGAAACCGGCAGAGTATGAAAAACTGTTTAAATATTTCAGCCCGGCAGATCTTGGGATAAACCTGAACATTGGCCATCTGAAACTGGCAACCGAAGTTTTCGGATTTACAGCTGAGGCGTTTACAAATCTTATCGGCCATTACATTGTAGCAATGGAACTTAGCCACAACAATGGCCTTACGGACCAGCACCTTCCACTGGCAGTAGATGCCTGGTATTGGCCGATAATATTACAACCTCAATTTAAAAACGCATACAAAATACTGGAGTTTAGAGATACTTCGGTCGAAAGAGTTCAAGCAAATATCGATTTATATAAATCAAAGTATTATGGCGTTTAGTTATCTAAAGGATATTATTTTTTCGGAAGATCTGACTGTAAGGAATGCACTTGAACAGTTTAATTTAACGGCATTGTATACCGACCATCTTGGTTTCGGTCTGGTGACCGATGAACAGGGTGTTTGCGTTGGGGTGGTAACTGATGGTGATATCAGGAGAAAAATACTTACCGGTACAAGTCTCGATGATCGTATCGACAGTGTGATGAACAGGAATTTTATCTATGCCGGTCACAATGATACTTCACATACTGTACTTAGGCATTTTGATAAAAAAGTTACGGTTTTACCAGTGCTTGATGACGAAAAGAAACCAGTAGACCTATATCGTTTGTCTGACTTTAAAGCATCTTCACGCGGCGAACACCGTATTATTCGTGCAAGGGTTCCGGTTCGTATCAGTTACTCTGGTGGTGGAACGGATATGAGTTATTATATTGATCATTTTCCGGGTGCTGTTTTAAGTTCTACGATCACAAAATATTGCACTGCTTCCGTAATGGTAAGGCCTGATAAAGAAATTCACCTCAGAAGCAAAGACCTGGGCTTAGAGTATGTTTTCGATTCCATCGAAAATATCCAGTTTGGCGACAGGCTCGATTTGCTCAAATCAGCTGTGAAAATTATGCAGCCCAGTTTTGGATTTGATCTCGAAACGCATTCAGATATTGATGCCGGTACGGGCCTGGGTGGGTCATCGGCCATGACCGTTGCCATCATAGGAGCGCTGAACCAATTCAGGAATGAAAAGCGTTTGGACTTGTATGACATAGCGGATCTTGCCTATCAGTCAGAAAGATTGAACCTCGGTATCTCTGGTGGATGGCAGGATCAGTATTCTACTTTGTTTGGCGGGTTCAACTGGATTGATTTCCGTAAGAATGAAGTGCTGGTCAACCCACTCAGGATCAATCGCGAAATTTTGCTTGAACTGAAATACAACCTGATGCTTTTCCGTTTTGGTGGAACACATGATTCGGGCAAGATACAGTCGAAAAACAGCAGTAGTTTTAATGTTTCGGATAAGGCTAAAATGGAAAACTTTGCAAAGATGACCTCTCTCGCCATAGAAATGAAAGAGGCACTCCTTAAAGGCAAGGTTAAAAAATTCGGAGATTTACTGGATGCGTCATGGCAATTGAAAAAATTATTCAGCAAAGCCAGTAACTCAGCTGTAGACGAACTATACAGTATTGCAAGACAGGAAGGTGCATTAGGTGGTAAGGTCTTGGGAGCAGGTGATGCAGGCTACATGCTGATATACTCATCACCTAAATTTCATAAAGCTATCCGCGATGCGTTTGCAGAAAAAGACGCACGTTTAGAAGCATTTGATTATACAGAGAGCGGACTGGAAGTTTGGTCAACAGCGCGATAAACAAATAATAATTAATTCAACAAGACAAATATGAACAACAAAAGAAAGATTCTTGTAACGGGCGGTGCTGGTTATATCGGCTCAGTAATGGTGCCCGAACTATTAAAAAACGGCTATGCTGTAAGTGTACTGGATAATTTTAGTTTTAAGCAGATGAGCCTGCTTGATGTTTGCCATCATCCAGATCTTTCCATCATAAATGGAGACGCACGTAATAAAACAGAACTTACCAAACTGGTGAGTAGTCACGATATTATCATCCCGTTGGCCGCAGTGGTTGGAGCACCTGCATGTAAAAAAGATGAGCGCTATGCCGAAGAACTGAACTACGAGCAGATAAAAAATATCAGCGAAGTGGTTTCGAAAAATCAGCAGGTCTTGTTTCCTGTAACCAATAGCGGCTATGGTATAGGGCAGAAAGGAATTTATTGTGATGAAACAACACCCTTAAATCCGATAAGCCATTACGGCAGAACAAAGGTAGAAGCGGAAAAAGTATTGCTTGAAATGGGTAATGCGGTTACTTTCAGACTGGCTACTGTATTTGGTGCATCACCAAGGATGCGTATGGACCTTTTGGTAAATGATTTTGTTTACAGGGCGTTTAACGACAGGTTTGTTGTCTTGTTTGAATCGCATTTCAAACGCAATTATATTCATATCCGTGATGTGGTAAACGCTTTCTCTTATGGTTTAAATAATTATGAGAAGATGAAAGGCCAGCCGTATAACGTTGGGTTAAGCTCTGCCAATATTTCTAAATGGGAGCTTTGCCAGAAAATCAAAGAGTATGTTCCTTCTTTCCACATCCTTGAATCAGAAGTGGGAGAAGATCCTGATAAAAGAGATTATATAGTAAGTAACGACAAGATAGAAGCACTTGGATGGCAACCACAGCACTCCCTTGATATGGGTATAGTGGAACTGCTGAAAACATATAGCTTCCTTCCTGTAAATGCGTATAAAAATATTTAATCAACCTAAAACAAATTATTATGGCTGGAGGATCTGGTTTTTCACACGTACCAAAGAAAGTTCCATCGGTAAGTACAAAGTACAGAAGCATTGTTACAGACCTGCCTGTTCCTGAAAGTATCCCTATTTTAAATCGTGTATACGAAACGGAATCTCATTCCATGCATGGTCAGATGCCTATCATCTGGGACCGCGCCGAAGGATTCCAGGTATACGACGCATGGGGCAATAAATGGATCGATTTCTCCAGTACCATTTTTGTAACCAATGCTGGACATGGAAACAAGAGAATTGTGGATGCTTTACGCAGAGTGATAGATAAACCGTTGTTGCATACGTATACCTATACTTCTCCCGAGAGATATGAGTACCTGAGTTACCTGATCGCCAACACGCCTAAACAATTTGAAAAAGCGTTTTTATTGTCTGCCGGAACGGAAGCAACAGAAGCTACTTTAAAACTGATGCGTTTACATGGTCAGAAAATCAATAAAAGAAAAGGCGGCATCATTGCCTTTGAAGGCAACTGGCATGGAAGAACCATGGGTGCGCAAATGATGGGTTGGAACCCTTCACAAAAAGAATGGATCGGGTTTATTGATCCGAATATTTTTCATTTACCTTTCCCTTATCCATGGCGCGAAGATGCCATGAAGGATCCTCGCAAATATTTCCGTGATCATCTTGATCAGTTGATGAAGGAACAGAATATTGATCCTAAAAAAGATATATGTGGTATCATGATGGAAACATTCCAGGGATGGGGTGCTTTCTTCTATCCAAAAGAATTCGTTCAGGAAATTTCAGCATTCGCGAAAGAAAATGATATATTGCTTGCCTTCGATGAAATGCAGGCTGGCTTTGGAAGAACAGGCGAACTTTTTGGCTATATGCATTATGGTGTAGAACCAGATCTGCTGGCTTGCGGTAAAGGTGCAAGTTCAAGCTTGCCATTGTCGCTGGTGTTAGGTAGTAAAGAAATTATGGATTTACCCGGTATCGGTTCAATGAGTTCAACACACTCTGCCAACCCGCTGGTATGCGCAGCCGGCCTCGCAAATATGCAGGCATTAATTGAAGACGGATTGATTGATAATTCGAAAGTACTCGGTGTGAAATTCCACAACGTATTAAACGAAATCAAAGCAAAATTCCCTGATCATATTTCTTTGATACAGGGCGTGGGATTGCTGGGCGCGATCATCTTTAATGATAAAAATGGTAATGCACTCGGTCCTCTTTGCGACCTGATCAGTGAAAAATGTTTACAGAGAGGTTTGTTGGTTGTACATACAGGAAGAGAATCCATCAAATTAGCGCCACCTCTTATGATCTCTGAAGAAGCTATGATAGAAGGACTGGATGTTCTTACACAAACTATTGCAGACAGTATTAAAGAAATGGAGGGATAATAATGCATCGCATCGGAATTATGCAGGGCCGTTTAAGCCCTATGAAAAACGGGATTATCCAAACCTTTCCGGCTGATACCTGGAAAGAAGAATTTCCATTGGCCAATGAGATCGGTTATGAACTCATCGAATGGGTACTTGATCTTACCGATATCGATAGAAACCCTCTGCTTACAAAAGAAGGTCGCCGCGAGATCAACGAATACAAACAGAAATATAACATAGCTGTTCCTTCTGTTTGTTGCGACTATTTTATCGCATTCCCTTTTCATTCCGAATCACTCGAAATACGCATGCAGGCCCAGGGAATGTTATGGGAACTGGTACGTATCTGCCCGGAAGTAGGCATACAGTTTCTGGAAATACCACTCATTGGCAAATCAAGTATCAAAGATCCTGCTGCTGCGGAAACGGTTATCCGTCTTTTTAAAGATATCGAACCTTTACTCGAAGAAAAGGATCTGTACCTGTTATTGGAGACAGATATCCTGCCCGAGGATCTTACAGAACTGCTGAAAGGCATTTCTACAAAAAGAATACAACTCAATTACGATACTGGTAACAGTGCGTATTGGGGATTTGATACAAAATATGAGTTGTCGCATTATGGCGACCGCATCGGAAATATACACATCAAAGATTGTACACCCAAAGACTACAGCGTAATGCTCGGAACAGGTAATGTAGATTTTGATCTGACCTTTTCTATGCTGAAAGATTTACAGTACTCCGGTGATTTTATTTTACAGGCAACACGTGGCGCAGATGATGTGGCGCTGGCCCGCACTTTTTTCGACTTTACTAAAAATTATATTCAAAAATACCTGAAATGAATCTTGGGTTAACTGGAAAAAATTTTATTGTAGCAGGATCAAGCCGTGGCATTGGTGCAGGCATCGCGGCTGTTCTCCTGGAAGAAGGCGCAAATGTGATGATTACGGGGAGAGAGCATTCGGATGTAGACAACACTTTCGAAAAATTCAACAAACAATACCCCGGTCGCATTCTTTCTCATGTGGGTGATTTGAATGATACAGGTGTTCTGCAAAATCTGTATGATCAGGTGCAGGGAAAATGGAAAACCCTTCATGGCATAGTAGCCAATGCGGGCGCTGTTAAACCGGTGAACGATTGGGATATCGATGAAGCGGACTGGGATTGGTACCTCTCTGCCAATTTCTCAACTTCAGTTAAACTGGTTACGCGTTTCATCAAGGAATTGATCACAACCAAAGGCGCCATCGTTATAACAGGATCCATTGCCGGGGTTGAAGACATTGGTGCTCCATTACCTTACAGTGCTGCAAAAGCGGCACTCACTATGTATGCAAAAGGGTTGTCGCGTAAACTTGGCGCTGATGGTGTAAGAGTAAATACAGTAGCACCCGGCAATATTATTTTTCCGGGAGGCAACTGGGATAAAAAATCAAAAGCAAACCCCGAAGCAGTTAATCAATTGCTCGAAACAAAAGTTCCCCTGAAACAATTCGGAAAACCTGATGATATTGGTAATATCACAGCGTTTCTTTTATCAGACAAAGCCAAATTTATTACGGGTAGTTGTGTGGTTGTAGATGGAGGGCAAACTTCACTGTTTATTTAACAAGCGAATAAGTTTACGTATGGATATGTCAAAAATAGAAAAACCTGAGAGCTCTGTTAAAAAGCAATACGATCTTTCGGGCAGGTACATTGTGATTACCGGTGGTGCAGGTTTTCTCGGCAGAACATTCGCCGAAGCCGTTGCAGAAATGGGTGGTATTCCTTTGTTGCTGGATATCAATCAAACTTATGTAGACGAAGCGGTACAGTACCTCGTTAAAAAAGGATACAAAGCTGATGGCTTTGAAATAAATATAACCAGTAAAGAAAATGTACGGTCTGTTGTAAAACAGATCGCTGAAAAATATAAGCAGGTTCATGTACTGATCAATGCAGCTGCATTCGCGATGAAAAACCTGCAGGAAGGCGGTGCCGGTTTCTTTGCACCTTTTGAAGAATATGAGCAGGATCTCTGGCAGGTAAGTATTGATGTAAATCTTACGGGCACTTTTCTCATCACGCAGGAAATAGGCAAGATAATGAAGGCGCACAAGTATGGCGTGATCATTAACGTTGCATCGGATGTGGCAGTGATCTCTCCCGATCACCGGATCTATGAAGCCGATGCGCGTTTCGGATATGAAGGTGTTCCTTTCAATACACCCATTGCTTACCCGGTTACAAAAGCAGGCATTCTTTCTTTTACAAGATACCTCGCAACTTATTGGGCGAAAGATGGGATACGTGTCAACTCTATTTCGCCTGCAGGTGTGTACCGCAACCAGGATCCAAAATTTGTGGAACAGCTTGTATACAGGATCCCGCTCGGAAGAATGGCTTTTCCTGAAGAGCTCAAAGGGCCGATTACTTTTTTAGCATCTGATGCTTCTTCATTCATGACAGGAGGAAACCTTATTATTGACGGAGGAAGAACGATCTGGTAGATATGGCAGTAGCACTCAGACATGTTGGAATTGTAGTATCAGATATGCAGGAAGCACTGGAACTATACACCAGTTATTTAAACTGTAAACTGATCAATCTTTATGAAACGGTAAAAGGAGCCTATATCAGCGAACTGGTTGGCATCGCAGAGGTTGAAATGAAAATTGCTATCCTGAAAACAGAAGATGATAACCGGGTTGAACTTATTCAATACATGTCTCATCCAGGCAAAAAAAGAGAGCCCGTATCATCAAATGATATCGGTGCTTCACATTTTGCACTGACAGTTAAAAATATAGACTCACTGTATGACCAGCGTGAAAACTACCGTATACAGTTTCTATCAGCACCATTGTTAAGCCCGGATGGTTACGTGAAAGTTGCCTATGCAGTGATCATGAATGAATGCCTGGTAGAACTGGTAGAAGTATTGGATGAAAGAGGAAGATTCACAGGCGGTAAATAGTAATAGTTCCTCAAACACAATATTAAAAACAATAATGGAAAAACATCCCAATTTAAGTGCCTACGATGATGTAGAAAACCTGTTGCGGTTTACTGAAGAAAGTTTTAAGAATTACTGCGATAATAAATTAAAGGAATGCGAAGAGGAAGTAGCCTTTATCGAAAAACATTGTGTAG
>SCVK01000311.1 GCA_004297075.1 Chitinophagaceae bacterium | reverse complement strand
CAGATTTGGGCACCAACGCAGATGTTTTTTTTCATTACTGGACCTATCTCGGCGATGGCGCCATCTGGGTACCGGTGGCCGTATTATGCTGGTTATACCGTAAAAAACAATTGCCACTGTTACTCGCAGCCATTTTATTTTCAACATTACTTACCCAGGGATGTAAGAATTTTATTCTGCCCGCTGAACCCAGGCCCACGACAGCTATCACTCACACCTCAGCTATACACACCGTACCCGGTGTTGAGTTACATGCTGCCTATAGCTTTCCTTCCGGTCACACCGGAACAGCTTTTACACTCTTTCTGCTGGGTTGTTTACTGATTCCTCACAGATGGTTTGTACCGGTTGGTTTTGTATATGCGTTACTGGTGGGTTACTCACGCATTTACCTCGCCCAGCATTTTCCGCTGGATGTGGGTGGTGGTATGATGACGGCGCTTTTTACTTTACTCTTGTCCATTGCCGTACAGCAACAATGGGAGAAGCGGAAAAAGACTACATAACAAACAGATATGAAAAGAGCCGCAGAAATTCTGCGGCTCTTTTAGATTAAATAGATTTTCTTAGATTAATCCTTCCATCTCCAGTCGCCTGCGATCTGTAAAGGTTCTTTCAGGTTATTTTTGATCAGGAAAATCCGTGTTTCTTCATCTGAAAAATGTTTCGCTTTGATCTCTTTTGAATCGGCTATTCCATATAACAACATGGCATTAAAACGTACCGTGTTTTTCATTCCCATTTCGTCTACAAGGTTAAACCCGTCACAATCGGCATGGTAACAAGGGCCGGAATTATTCGGCAGTGTGCCGCCTGCAGCACCACCGGTTGGCACACCGTGTAACATAAAGGGCTGGTGATCGCTATGTAATCCTGCCCCGCTGCGGAAGGTGTTTTTGAAAGTGGTATCCAATGAATGCGCAATGGCCCCGATCGACTGGAAAAGTTCTTTACTCTCTTCGGCTGTACTGGAATATCCTTTGGGGTCATTGGTCATATCATAGTTCAGCATATAACGCACCTGGTTTATGCTTTTATCTTTGGTAGCCGCTTCTACATATGCCCTCGAACCCAGCAGTCCCTGCTCCTCGCCCATGAACATCACAAACTCGACCGTTCTTTCGGGTTGCAGTTTCAGTGCCATAAAGGTTCTGGCCATATCGAGTACAGAAAAAGATCCGATACCGTTGTCTATGGCACCGGTGGCCAGATCCCAGCTATCCAGGTGTCCGCCAACAACTACTTTTTCTTTGGATAATGATTTTCCTTTGATCGTAGCAATCACATTGCGGGCTTTGATCATACCGGAGAAATTGGTCAGGCTGATATGGCTGTATAATTTCCCGGCTTTCAGTTTTTCCTTCCAGGCCATACCATCTTCTTTACCAATACAAACGGCCGGTATCGGAATCAGTTTTCCGGTTACAGAAGCCGTACCAGTGAGGAGAATTCCACCGGTAGCGGTATTGATAATGATAATTCCCTGAGCACCGTATTTAGTAGCAATCGCTGTTTTTTCAGAACGGTGCAAAGATTTGGTGCCTGCTTTTGAACCGGGCAATACACCGAGGTATACCAGTGCGATCTTGCCTTTTACTTTGTCGGGAGCGGCGGCATAGTCTTCTTCCAGTCCGTTACCCATATCTACTACTTCCAGGTTCACGTCTGCTTTTACCGGCGAATGCGCCAGCGATACCGATTTTACATCCTGCAGATTAGCGGGATCGGTGCCCATTTGCACACGAATGGTTCCGCGGCTCCAGCTCTCTACTTCAAAAGGCTGGTAACGCAGGTTCGTAAAACCATAAGATTTCAGCAGGTTATAAGCAAACTCTTCTGCTTTTTTACCGTTGGCCGAGCCGGTTAACCGATGGCC
>SCVK01000427.1:0-2500 GCA_004297075.1 Chitinophagaceae bacterium | reverse complement strand
CCGGGCCTTGTACACACCGCCCGTCACACCACGAAAGTGGTCTTAACCAGAAGTAATTGAGCTAACCGCAAGGAGGCAGATTACCAAGGTCGGGGCCGTGATTGGGGTGAAGTCGTAACAAGGTAGCCGTAGGGGAACCTGCGGCTGGATCACCTCCTTTCTAAGGAATGTTTTCAGCGAGCAATCGACTGAACATCTCTAGGTTAAACGTTCGCGTTAAGCTTGCAATTTGCGTACTTCTATTCAGCTTTGAGAGAGCTTTACCGCTCTATCTACCGCTCTTTGACAACTGAATATCTATAATCCTCAAAAAAATACAAAAGCCAAAAGGTTTGAATTATTTTGTTTTTATGAGCTTCGTAAGACGCAAGTCATACGGAGAGCTTAATACGCAAAAGATTCTCTCTAAGAACACCATGCTTTTTATTTGATGGAATACGTTACGCGTCGCCCTCACAAGCGCCGTTTGACTCTATCAAGTAAGGAGATGGGCGAAGTTAAAATAAGCTACTAAGAGCGTTCGGTGGATGCCTTGGCATTAGGAGGCGATGAAGGACGCGGCAAGCTGCGATATGCTTCGGGGAGCTGCTTAGCAAGCTTTGATCCGGAGATTTCCGAATGGGGAAACCCACACATTCGTGTGTACCTTTAGGTGAATACATAGCCTACTGGAGCTAACCTCGGGAACTGAAACATCTAAGTACCGAGAGGAAAAGAAATCATATGAGATTCCCCAAGTAGCGGCGAGCGAACGGGGATCAGGCCAAACCTGGAGGTTTACCTTCAGGGGTTGTAGGGCCAGTTACAAGGATGAATAGGATAGGCGAAGGGTCTGGAAAGTCCTGCTATAGAGCGTGATAGTCGCGTAGCCGAAATCTGAAAACATCTGACTGGTTCCTGAGTAGGGCGGGGCACGTGAAACCCTGTCTGAATCCGGGAGGACCATCTCCCAAGCCTAAATACTACCTAATGACCGATAGTGAATCAGTACCGTGAGGGAAAGGTGAAAAGAACCCCGTTGAGGGGAGTGAAATAGATCCTGAAACCGAGCGCTTACAAGCAGTCGGAGCGAAAGTGACGGCGTGCCTTTTGCATAATGAGCTAGCGAGTTAACGTCACAGGCAAGGTTAAGCTATTAAGTAGCGCAGCCGTAGCGAAAGCGAGTCCGAAGCGGCGTTTAGTCCGTGGCGTTAGACCCGAAACTGAGTGATCTATCCATGAGCAGGTTGAAGCTGGGGTAATTCCTAGTGGAGGACCGAACACGTGAATGTTGAAAAATTCTGTGATGACTTGTGGATAGGGGTGAAAGGCTAATCAAACTCAGTGATAGCTGGTTCTCGCCGAAATATATTTAGGTATAGCCTCGGCCGTTTCTTACAGGGGGTAGAGCACTGAATGGGCTAGGGGTCTCACCAGATTACCAAACCCTATCAAACTCCGAATACCTGTACAGTTAGGCCGGGAGACAGACTGCGAGTGAGAAGATTCGCGGTCGAGAGGGAAAGAGCCCAGACCACCAACTAAGGTCCCAAAGACTACACTAAGTGGAAAACGTTGTGGGAGTGCATAGACAGCCAGGATGTTGGCTTAGAAGCAGCCATCATTTAAAGAAAGCGTAACAGCTCACTGGTCAAGTGCTCCTGCGCGGAAGATGTAACGGGGCTCAAGTGTGGCACCGAAGTTGTGGACTCGAAAGAGTGGTAGGCGAGTATTGTGGTAGCCTGTGAAGATGTGTCGCGAGGCATGTTGGAGGTCCCACAAGAGCTCATGCTAGCATAAGTAGCGTACAAGGCAGGTGAAAAACCTGCCCGCCGGAAGTCCAAGGTTTCCTGGGCCAGGGTAATCCTCCCAGGGTTAGTCGGTACCTAAGGTGAGGCCGAAAGGCGTAATCGATGGAAAACTGATTAATATTTCAGTACCAGTCATGTGGAGTGATGCAGGGGGAGAGGAAGGTAGTTACGCTGGGCGTCGGTTGTCCCAGTGCAAGGTCGTAGGCAGATCACTTAGTCAAGTACGGGTGGTTAATGCCGAGAACTGATGCGGAGCCGCAAGGCGGAAGGTAATGATCCTATGCTCGCAAGAAAAGCTGCTAAACGTTGATACATGCTGACCGTACCCCAAACCGACTCAGGTGGACAAGGAGAGAATCCTAAGGCGATTGAGTGAAACTGAGGCCAAGGAACTCGGCAAATTGATACCGTAACTTCGGGATAAGGTATGCCTCTCAGGTGAAGGACTTCGCGTCCGTAGCTATGAGGGGTCGCAGAGAAGAGGGAGAAGCGACTGTTTATCAAAAACACAGCACTTTGCAAAATCGTAAGATGACGTATAAGGTGTGACGCCTGCCCGGTGCTGGAAGGTTAAAAGGAGGGGTTAGCGCAAGCAAAGCCTCGAATTGAAGCCCCAGTAAACGGCGGCCGTAACTATAACGGTCCTAAGGTAGCGAAATTCCTTGTCGGGTAAGTTCCGACCTGCACGAATGGCGTAACGACTTCTCCGC
>SCVK01000310.1 GCA_004297075.1 Chitinophagaceae bacterium | reverse complement strand
CCTTCGATCTGGATCTCAGTTCCGGCGTATTTACCATACAATACGGTATCGCCAACTTTTACAGTTACGGGCTCATCTTTTTTACCGGCACCGGCTGCTACAATGGTACCACGTTGTGGTTTCTCTTTTGCAGTATCAGGGATAATGATTCCGCCTGCAGTTTTTTCTTCAGCAGCGGCAGGCTTAACAATTACTCTGTCGTGCAGAGGAGTAACGTTGAGTTTTTTTGCCATACGTTATGGGTTTTTAATTTATTGGAGAAATAATACCGTCCTGTCATCGATTATTGTGCCATGCGGGTAATTCAGGTCAAATTTTCAGCATCCTGGCCCAAACCCGGGCAGCACTGGTAAAGACTGTCAGAAACGGCGGCAAAGATGGGGTAAGTTTCTGACATCCTGTGTCAAAATTGCATGGTTCCTGTAGTGGGTTTCCGGCTATGCCCATACCCATATAGTGCTGCAGATAGGGTAGCAGATCCCCCTAAAAAAGCCACCATCCTTGCGGGATGGTGGCCGGATAGTTAAAATAGTACCAGTATCGGTTACCGCTGTACCACCTGCGAACGCAGTGTATTTACCAGTGCCCCAACGGAATTGATCAGGTTAGATGGCAGCTTGTTTTTATTGGCTCCCACCACCAGGTCGGCAATAAACTGGTCAAAATCGGCGCCGGATGACTTCCCGTTCATGCGGCTGTTTTTGGCAGGATCATGGGCGGCTACCATATCCAATCCCGTGTAAGTAAAGTTTTTGGCTCCGGTGGCTACACATAAAAAGTCTGTCAGATCCTTACTCAGAGCGGCAAAACCACTGGTATTGCCCGCTGTTACCTCTGCCAGCAACACTTTGAAAAATCCATTCAGTTTGGGATCGGCAGCGATCACAAAAATGGTACTGTCTACCACCGAGCGGATGCCCAAACGCCCCTGTTCAATTTTGGTGGAATTGTTGGTCGGGTCTGTTACCATCGTGGTTCCACCCAGCGAATCATAAAGGGTGGCTTTTACTACGGTCATGGCATCCTCATTTTTGCTGCAGGAGCTGAGGATAAAACTGGTCATTATCGCAATAAGACCCAGTGTTAGCATGCTTGCTTTTTTCATGTATTTGATTTTATGGGTGACAATTAAAAAACCTGTTTCAGGTAAGCCATCAGCTTGTAACCGCGCGAACCATTGGGCACAGGACAACCCGATTTCATCTCTGCCGCAGAAGGTTTTATCCGTTCTACCGGTAATTGCAGTTTCCGGCCCAGATCGCCGGTAAGCTGGTAGGCATTGGTTTGTAGAGGAGAGTAAGTAAATACAACAATGTCAGAAGCTTCGTTACACAATACCCGATCTACCCCGGGCTGCTGGTACAACCAGGCGGTTACACGGGCAGCTTCTGCTGCATTGATATCTTTCCGGATATCGATCCTTGCCATGATACGGGTACCGGCATCCGGTGCTTTGGGACGTGTGACGAGGTAGATATGTATGGCCAATAGCCCGGTTAACAGCAGCAGCGTTGCCCCACAGTACGCAAGAAACTTTGTAATCAGTTTTCTTTTCATAAAAAGGATTTCAGTTGTGAATGATGTGATAGATAAACGAGGGCAGGAAACATTCGGATTGGCTTTGACAGAAATTATTTTTTGCGATGGAAATTTCCCGGTTGCAATCCGATGTTGCGGGTTCAACGTAAGTGCAGATAGATCAGGATATCATCCCGTTTATACTGTGTAAAACCGTATATGCTCAATATGATATGATTTCCGGAAGCCTATGGCTTTGTGTAAGGTTGTATCAAGGTTGAGACCCGTCCGTTCCCGGACGGGTATTTTCATTTTGTACCAGCCGCCGAAAACAATATCTTTGCCTCCCTCAAATAAGTTCTTACCAGATGATCAGTAGAAGAAATATACG
>SCVK01000309.1 GCA_004297075.1 Chitinophagaceae bacterium | reverse complement strand
CCAGGATCTGAATCCTTTCTTCAATTTCCTGGATAAATACACTTACCAGGTGGGTAATCCTTATCTGAATCCGCAGTTCAGTCATAATATCGAGCTCAACCACACTTTCAAAAGTATGCTGACCACTTCGCTGAACTACAGTACTACAAAAGATATTATCCAGGATGTACTGGAGCAGGTAGACAGCACCAATACGAGCTATGTGAAGAAAAGCAATATCGCCAAAAGAGAAAATATTGGTTTATCGGTAAGCCTGAATGCACCGGTAACCAAGTGGTGGAGAACCAGTATTTATACCAATGCTTTTTACAACAAATTCAGTGGTATGGTGAATGGAGGGTATGTAGAAGTGGATGGTACTTCGTTTATGGCCAATATCAACAACATGTTGAGCTTTTCCAAAGGATGGGGTGCTGAACTGAGTGGTTTTTACCGTTCATCTGCCGTGCAGGGTGTGTTGGTGTCTGATCCGATGTGGGCGATGAATATCGGCCTGTCCAAGCAGATCATGAAGAACAAAGGTGCTATCCGCCTTGTGGTTCGTGATGTGTTCTACACACAGGTGTTCAGCGGTTACAGCAAATACCAGAACGTGGATGTAACCATCCGTCAGTCAAGAGACAGCCGCGTGGTAAACCTCAGCTTTACGTATCGTTTTAACAAAGGTAAAACAGCTGCACAGCGTAAAAGAGGTGGTGCCGGTGAAGAACAGAATCGGGTAAGTACCGGTGGTGGTAATTAATAAACTCAGCCGGTGATCCGGAAGAGATTTTACCGGAATGATTGCAGGTTTCCATTTGAAAGGAATTTCATCCGCTCATCCTACTTTGACATTTGTGTGAAAGGATAAGCATTCAAATTCGTGATCCAAATCGTTTTTTTCTCATGTGCATTATATAGAACCGGCCCCGATGTCTATCGGGGCCTCTTTTTTGATACGAATATTCCGATGCACTATTCATTATTCCCCACCGGTTGATTACCTTCGTACAAATCCCTGTTTATGCCATCTTTTGATATTGCCAGTGAAGTAGATATCCAGGTGCTGGATAATGCTGTTAACACGGTTAAAAAAGAAATCAGTACCCGTTTCGATTTCCGGGGTTCTCCGGTTACCATCGAACTGAATAAAAAAGACTACCAGATCCTGCTGGAAGTGGAGAGTGATATGAAAATGAAGCAGCTGATCGATGTACTCATCAGCCGGGCGCTGAAGCAGGGCATTGATGCCGGTGCCTTTGATTTCAGCAAAGATGCTTACCCCAGTGGCAAAGTGGTGAAAAAGGAAGTGGGGGTTCGTAACGGGCTGAAACAGGATGATGCCAAAAAGATCGTAAAAATGATCAAGGATAAGGGCTTTAAGGTACAGGCCGCCATCATGGATGATATTGTACGGGTAACCGGCAAAAAGATCGATGACCTGCAGGAAGTGATTGCCGAATGCCGGACCGCTAACCTCGGAATCCCACTCCAGTTTGTGAATATGAAGAGCTAAAACAGGCTAAAACCTCCATTTTGGGGCTAAAATGCCCATTTTATTTGGTTATAAGCCCGATCAGCCGTAATTTTGCAGTCCTAAAATAATCGCACGGCCAAATCCGTGCCACCTAAAAAAAATAATATGAAACAAGGTATCCATCCTGAAAATTACCGTTTTGTTGTGTTCAAAGACATGAGTAACGGTCACACTTTCCTGGGTCGCTCAACAGCAGCTACCAAAGAAACCATCGTTTTTGAAGATGGTAATGAGTATCCGGTTATCAAACTGGAGATCTCCAATACTTCCCACCCTTTCTATACCGGAAAGAATATGCTGGTAGATACAGCGGGTCGTATCGACAAGTTCAAAAAACGTTACGCCAAGAAAGACTAAACCCTTTCTTACCATACCAAAAGAACCCAACGCTAACCGCTGGGTTCTTTTTTTTGCCGTCTGTCACCAATCACATAAAGATGTGATGATGATGCACCTGAACCGATAATAGCTTTGTCTGCATTATTAACAGAATTAATATGAAGACAATGAAAAGACTGACCGTTTTAGTGTGCTGTTCCATGTTCCTGTTGACCATGGTTTCCTGCAGAAAAAACCCTGTTACCCCAATAGAACCTGCTCCCGTTGCCGGAAAATTAACCAAACTGGAATACCAGGATGGCGCGTATGATTCGATCTATTATAATAGCCAGGGGTTGATCAGTAAGATCGTTAACCATTATGTAGTACCCTTTCCGTATAATGAGATCCATCAGTTTGAATATGATGCCAATAACAAAGTGACACGTATATCAGACAATAACGGAGAAAGCTATGAATATAAATATATCGCTGGCCGGTTAGAAGCAGTACTGCATTTCAAGGCAGGTGTGAAAGAGGATTACCGGTTTTACGAATACCAGAATGGGAAGCTGTCGTTGGTAGAAGAATATTACCGTATCGGTTTAACTACACCTGGTTACCAGCTGAGTTCGAAGCTCGAATATTTTTATTATGCGGATGGCAACCTGAAGCAGGAAGTAAGTTATTCTTTTGATCCGCAGACGATGGCGCCGATCAAGGATTTTTCGATCGAGCACCTTGATTACGATGGAAAAGCCAACCCGACAGATCCGATCAGTCGCTTTCTTTACCTGTACCAGGTTCCGATGGCAACTAAGAATGTGGGTAAGCTGGTGACAAAAGATGAAAGAAGCGGTAGATTAACCGAGTTTACGTTTGCGTATACCTACAACAATGCAGGCAATCCGGTAACCAAAAAAATGACCTATCTCCGTGGTGGACAGCCGGTGGAAGAGACCATTAAATATTACTACTGATCCAGATTGGGGTTATCAGTAATCCAGCAAAGCCGGAACAGCCTGTTCCGGCTTTGCTGTTGACAGAACCGTGGTAAACATTACCTTTGCCAACGATAAAAACAAAATATGAAACTGGATATACTTGCCTTTGGCGTACACCCCGATGATGTGGAACTGGGCTGCTCTGGTACCTTACTGGCCGCTTTGGCGGAAGGCAAAAAAGTGGGCATTATAGACCTTACCAGAGGAGAATTGGGAACAAGAGGAACCATTGAGACCCGCAAAGAGGAAGCAACGAAAGCGGCTGCTATCCTTGGGGTACAGGTAAGGGAGAACCTCGGTATGGCGGATGGTTTTTTTAAGAATGATGAAACCAACCAGCGGAAAGTGATCACCGCCATCCGTAAATACCGGCCTGAGATTATTCTGGCCAATGCATTTGAAGACAGGCACCCGGATCACGGCAGAAGTGCCAAACTGGTGGCCGATGCGGCTTTTTTATCCGGACTCCGTAAAATTGAAACCATGGAAGAAGGGCAATTACAGGATATCTGGAAACCTTCTTATGTATTTCATTATATCCAGGACCGCTTTATCCAACCTTCTTTTGTGGTGGATATATCTGCGTATATGGATCAGAAAATGGAATCGGTACTGGCTTATTCGACCCAGTTTTTCAACCCTGGTCTGAATGAACCGCAAACCTATATTTCCTCTTCCCAATTCCTCGAAACCGTGAAGGCAAGGGCATTGATGATGGGTAAAAGAATAGGCGTGGCCTATGCAGAAGGATTTTATACAGAGAAAACAGTAGGCGTGAAAAGCTTTGACGCATTTATACAGAATCCAACCTAACCAACAGGCATTTAAAGAAAGAGTACACTATGGCAATTGTAAAAACAGGGCTGGTACAGATGAGCTGTTCTGCCGATCCGAAGGCAAACCTGGCGAAAGCCATGGAAAAAATACGTGAAGCTGCTGCCAAGGGCGCGCAGATCGTTTGTTTGCAGGAATTATTCACTTCACTTTATTTCTGTGATGTGGAAGATTATGAAAATTTCAAACTGGCGGAAGCTATTCCGGGTGCCACAACGGATACATTGGGAGCATTGGCGAAGGAACTGAAAGTGGTGATCATTGCTTCTTTGTTTGAAAAGCGTACACAGGGACTATATCATAATACAACAGCGGTGATTGATGCGGATGGAACCTATCTGGGCAAATACCGCAAAATGCATATCCCTG
Organism: Chitinophagaceae bacterium; assembly: GCA_004297075.1. Classification (GTDB taxonomy): domain Bacteria; phylum Bacteroidota; class Bacteroidia; order Chitinophagales; family Chitinophagaceae; genus Sediminibacterium. Next base: position 5,804 of record SCVK01000309.1, on the reverse strand, counting down.
ATGATCCTGCTTATTTTGAAAAATTTTACTTTACGCCGGGCGATCTGGGTTATAAAATTTTCAAAACAAAGTATGCCACACTGGGTGTGCTGATCTGCTGGGATCAATGGTATCCGGAAGCGGCAAGAATTACGGCTTTGATGGGGGCGGAGATCCTGTTTTATCCAACCGCCATCGGCTGGGCCACTTCACAGGATGAAGCCACCAATACAGAACAATACAATGCATGGCAAACCATCCAGCGCAGCCATGCCGTTGCCAATGGCGTACACGTGGTAAGTGTGAACAGGGTGGGCTTTGAACAGAACGGAGCCATGCAATTCTGGGGTGGCTCTTTTGTAAGTAATCCCTTCGGAACCCTTTTGTACAAAGCCTCGCATGAGGAGGAAGAAGTGATGGTAGTAGAGATTGATACTGCCAAAACGGACCGTTACAGAACCCATTGGCCCTTTCTGCGCGACAGAAGGATCGATTCGTATCAACCCATCACCAAACGATTTATCGACGAAGACTAATAATTCCTCTGTGCTATTCTTTTCGCTGTGTCTCTGTGTTGAAAATACAGCGACCCTGAGCGGGGAGATACATAGAGCCACCGTGAAAAGATATGCGCATGAAGCCCCCAAAAGAATCCGGATATTATTTCCCTGCTGAATTTGCCAAACACGAAGCCACCTGGTTAAGCTGGCCGCATAAGGAAGCCAGCTGGCCCGGGAAAATCGAAAGCATTTATCCGAATTACAGCCTGTTTGTAAAATACCTTACTGCCGGTGAGCTGGTAAGAATAAATGTGGTGGATGAAGCGATGAAAACAGCCGCTACCCAGCATTTACTGAAAGCTGGCGTGGATCTGACGAAAGTGCAGTTTTTTCTTCATCCAACCAATGATGCCTGGTGCCGAGACCATGGACCTGCATTTCTGATCAATCCAGCCGCTGATGTGAAGAAGGTAATTGTAGACTGGAACTACAATGCCTGGGGAAACAAGTATCCTCCGTATGATCTGGATGACGTAATTCCAACCCTGATCGGTAAACAGTTTGATATACCGGTGTATCACCCGGGTATTGTAATGGAGGGAGGTTCTGTTGAATTCAACGGCAAGGGGACCATACTAACATCAACCGCCTGTTTGCTGAATAAAAACAGGAATCCGCATTTACACCAGGGGCAGATCGAAGAATATCTCTGCAACTATTACGGGGCAGAGCAGGTATTATGGGTGGAGGAAGGCATTGTGGGGGATGATACCGACGGACATATTGATGATACTGTTCGGTTTGTAAACGAGGATACCGTGATCACTGTAGTAGAGGACAATGTGAATGACGAGAATCACGACCTGTTACAGACCAATCTGAAACAATTACAACAGATGCGTTTGCTAAATGGCAAACAGCTGAATATTGTTGAATTACCCATGCCCGATGAAGTAATTTATGAAGACCAGCGTTTACCGGCTTCTTATGCCAATTTCTATATCAGCAACCAACATGTGATCGTGCCTGTATTTAATTGTAACAAAGATGACAAGGCCTTACAAATCATTGCCGGCTGCTTCAAAGACAGGGAAGTGGTGGGCATTGACTCTACCGATATTATCTGGGGACTCGGCAGTTTCCATTGTTTAAGCCAGCAGGAACCGTTTGTATAAACGAAGCCGGTTCCTGCCGGCATAGAAAACTGTTTAACCGGTTACGGTTAAGGTAGATCCGGTAATACTTACTGTATACTGTTTCAATGCTTTGGCCGCGGGCCCCAGTGTTACGCCACCTGATGTATTAAAAGTTGATCCGTGGTTCGGACAAACAAACTGGTTAGAAGAAGAATTGAAGTTGATGGAAGTTCCTTCATGTGTGCAGGCTACCTGTACAGCGGTGAAAGAAGAAGGGGTGTTGCCTGTTGCCAGTCTTACAATGATCACACCATCCTGCACAACGGATGAGCCCACTGTTAAAAGGCTGGTAGCGAGGTTTACGGTAATATTGGCATTGGCCGGAGGTGTAACCCCACCAGTGCCGGGGGTGGTACCGGAATCGCCACCTTTACTGCAGGCGCCCATACATACGGCACAGGCAGCTAAAACGGGACCGGAGAGGTTACCCAAAAATTGTCTTCTTTCCATTTCCAGGATAGTTTAAGGTTAGAAATAAGGGTGTTTGTTATGGCTTGGCTATGAAAAACAATTCGGTACCCGCACGTGCCGGGATGGAATTGTAACATGGCTCCAGCAATAACATACGGAAGGCGGATGAAAATAGTTGCCTGTACATTCCGGAATTTCCGCCAAAGGGCGGAGATTGTTCAAATTCCCGGTTGAAGAGCAGGCCCGCCAGTATACCGTTGCCTGAGAGCAGCGATTTCATTTTCCGTATATAATCTATCCTGAGAGAGGGATGTAAAGCGCAGAAAAAAGTCTGTTCGAGAATCAGGTCAAATGTTCCCTCCAGTTCAAAAAAATCACCGGTTACAATGGTAATGGATGGATACCGGTTGCCCAGTTTTTCCTGTAATTGACTGGTCAATACAGTTGAGATATCGATGATGGTGATGGATGTAAAACCTTTTTCAGCGAGATAAACAGCTTCGTATGCATTGCCGGCACCTGGTATCAGTATGCGTTGTGTTTTATCTGTCAGTTGGTCTATATATGCTTTTAACGGACCGGAAATGGCGCCGATATCCCAACCGGTTTGCTGTTGGCGATAGCGTTCATCCCAATAGGCGGCTGAAAGGAATTCCGGATCGGTATTCATTGAAAATGATTGAAGTTGATCGATTAGTTTCCCAATGTTTTTTGCTGGCGGGGGATGAGCCACTTTTTTTTTTGCCTGCCGCTGATATACCTGAAATCTTTGTCTGTAAACAGCCCATCTTCTTCCAGCATGATCTGTTTTTCATAACTGAACCTTTATAAAGCCGCTGTAATCGCTGCCTGGCGGGGAATGATAAAAGCAATTAATTCGTCCAGCTCGATGGCTGCGCGGGTGCAGGCATCCTGAATATCTTCCCTGGATACATTGGCGGCAAATGATTTTTCTTTCAGTCTTTTCTTTACACCTTTCACATCCATACCCTCATAACCACCGGGACGCATGAGTGAATATGCATGAATAAGGCCGGACAACTCATCAAAGGCATATAACATTTTATCCATTTGCGTTACCGGTTCTACACCAAAATGCAGATGTCCATGCGAGGCAATGGCACGAATGATCTCGGGGTCAATATTCCGGTGCTCCAGTTCTTCAATGATCTTTTTACAATGCAGGTCGGGCCACTGATCCCAGTCCGCATCGTGTAACAATCCTGCCATTTCCCATTTCCACTGGCCGGCTTCGTCCAGTTGCTCTTTTTCTGCTGCCCAGCATTTCATCAGGTGTCCTACCTGCTGCATGTGTACCTGTAATTTTGGATTCAATACCCAACTGCTGAAGAGTGAAAGGGCTTCTTCGCGTGTTAATACATTGCCTGTATTGGCGCTGTTTCCGAAACTGGTTCTGCCAAGATGTAAAGACATGTGCAACTTTGTTTATTTCAAAGATAGGCGGCCGAGTTTGATTTATATCTGGCAGTGAGTAATATCTTTAGGCAAAATTTTCGTTCTTGTTATGCATAAAAAATTAGTTTTTTTGTCGATGGCAGCTTTTTTTCTGTTGCTGATAGATGGTTGCAGTCCCAAGCCCTATAACGCCACCAACAAAGTGTACCGCCAGCAGACCAGGGCATTTGCCAAACAACTGCGGATGGAGCCTTCCAATCCTCTCAACGACACCATCCAGCAACCACCTTACTGGGTAGGCACTACCAATTTCGGCATCCGTAAGCCCAATTTTGTGATCATCCATCACACTGCCCAGAATTCCTGTGAGCAGACTTTACAAACTTTTACGCTGAAGAGGACAGCGGTAAGTGCGCATTATGTGATCTGTAAAGACGGAACGGTGCATCATATGTTAAATGATTATCTGCGGGCGCAGCATGCAGGTGTGAGCCGCTGGGGTAACCTGATCGATATCAATTCCTCTTCGATAGGGATAGAGCTGGACAATAACGGCTTTGAGCCTTTCGACAGTTTACAGTTGAACAGCCTGATCAGTGTTTTGGCGAAACTTAAAAAGGACTACACGATTCCTACGGCTAATTTTATCGGTCATGGTGATATTGCACCCACCCGCAAAAACGATCCCAATTTCCGTTTTCCCTGGAAGAAACTGGCTGAGAATGGATTTGGATTATGGTTTGATGAGAACAGGGAAGAAGTGCCTGTTGGTTTTAATCCTATTCAGGCATTACGAATCGTGGGATATGATGTGAAAGATACCACTGCGGCGATCCGTTCTTTTAAACGGCATTTTCTGCAGGATACCACCCGGCAACTCAATGATGTGGACAGAAGTGTATTGTATAATCTGCAGAAGAAATATATGTAAGGATATTTTGTTATCGTTCCAGATAACAAAGTCATGGAACGATAACAAAACGTATCTTATAAAAATCGTTTGAATCTTTCGAAGCAGGCTCTGGTCAGTTCTTCCCGGTCGTCGGGGTGAGAGATGTCGATCAACGCCTTGGCCCGCTGGCGCAGGTTTTTCCCATACAGATAAGCAACCCCAAATTCCGTAACCACATAATGGATATGTCCGCGGGTGGTAACCACTCCCGCAAAATCTTTCAGATGCGGTACAATCCGCGGTACACCTTTATGGGTGCGGCTGGTTAAGGCAATAATAGGTTTGCCACCTTCGCTTAGTGCGGCGCCACGCATAAAATCCATTTGTCCGCCGATACCACTGTATTGTAAAGAGCCAATGCTATCTGAACATACCTGACCTGTCAGATCTACTTCTATGGCGCTGTTAATGGCGACCATGTTCGGATTACGACGGATCACGTGTGGGTTATTCACATAATCGATATCGAGGAAGTTGATGGCGGGATTATCATCCACATAATCATACAAGCGACGTGTGCCGGCAGCAAAACCGGTAACGGCTTTGTGCGGGTGAATTTTTTTCAGGCTGTTATTGATAACACCGGATTCAAAAAGATCGATCACGCCATCACTCAGCATTTCTGTATGGATGCCGAGGTTTTTATGGTTGGTGAGTGATTTGAGAACCGCATCGGGTATGGTTCCGATGCCCATCTGCAGGGTGCTGCCATCTTCGATCATGCCGGCGATATGTCTGCCGATCGCCATTTCATTTTCAGTGGTATTCACACCATAATTTACTTCCGGCAGCTCCTCTTCATGGTAAACCATTCGTGAGAAACGGGAGATATGGATCAACCCATCACCATGCGTACGGGGAACTTTCGGGTTCACCTGGGCAACCACATATTTGGCCATATTTACCGCAGAACGGGCAATATCTACCGAAGTGCCTAATGAGCAATATCCATGGCTATCCGGGGGGGAAACCTGCACCAGTGCCACATCAATCGTTAAGATACGTTTATTGAAGAGATCGGGAATATCGCTCAGGAAAACGGGAATATAATCGGCCCTGCCTTCACTAACTGCCTCTCTGATGGGGGCAGAAACAAACATGCAGTTGATATGGAAACTATCCTGGTATTGCGGCTTCTGTACTTCAATATCGCCCAATACCGTAATAAAAACCAATTCTACATCCCGTAACCTGTCGGCCCGCTCGGCCAGTTTACGCATCAGGTAAAGAGGAGTACAGGCACTGCCATGTACAAATACCCGCTGTTTACTTTCTATGATCCCAAGTGCCTCTTCGGCTGTTGAATAAGAAACTATCATGATCAGATTTTATTTACTGCAAATCTCCGTT
>SCVK01000425.1 GCA_004297075.1 Chitinophagaceae bacterium | reverse complement strand
CGGCCAGCGGCCATGTTCGACATGGGTGGTCTTGCCGACGATGCTCTCGGTCAGGATGATTTCGTCGACCGTCCAGCCGATCGGCGGCAACTTTAGCGCGCCCAATGTCTGAGACCCCAGCCGGTCGCCGCGATAGTTGATCGTGATGTGCGGTTCGGGGGTGGTGCCGTCCATGATCGGCGCCTTTTCACGCAGCAGATGGTTGACCAGCGCCTTCTGGAACGCCCGCGCCCCGGCCAGCGGCTCGCGCGTGCGCAAAGTCACCGCCTTGCGGTTCTCGATCCGGTCGAAACGGAGCGGGAAGGGGGCTGCTGCGAAGCTGTCCAGCGCGGCGATGGTCGCGGGCAGCCACTCGGGCGGCGCATAGTGCAGGTCGTAGAGCGAGATGAGCGTGACATGGAGGAGGTCGGCGCCGCGCCCGGGGTCGTTGCGCGGCAACGCGGCGATCGCCGCCCGCACCTCCGGCGGCGGCTTGGCCATAACGTAGAGTGGGTTCCGGGCGCGCATGGGTGGGAGTGTAGCATGATGTGGGGGTGGGGCCGAATGGTGGTCGGTCGATGCGGGTGGGCGCGCCTTTCAGCAATTCAGTCTAACGTCGGTGTTGGAAGAGTAGGCCTGCCGCCGATTTCGATAGCTCGGCCCCTTCTTTTTTCAGATCGGCAGCCATTTTGGGAATGTCTTTGAGCTTTGGAGCATCTGTAATTTGCGAGACCGCAAAGCTGGCTAATCCCAAAGCCGGCGTTCCCATAACGGCTGCTGCAACCTCAATAGACCCCGCCACTACCCAAGAGCCAATATCTCGCCCTGCAAACTTCCATTTCTTCGCGGTTAAATCTTTTATCTTCGCTTGATGCTCAGAAAAGGCGTTCTCTAGATTGTCATATATTTTATCTGCGGACCGAAAGAAATTGCCTGGATTAATTGAAACCACCTGATCGACGCCATTCGACAACATCGACCTTATCTCGTCCAACGCACCCTGTTTCCGTATGTCTATCAATGCGTCAGGTGGAATGTTGCCAAGCCATTGCATGTCAGTTTCTGCCAGCCTCTGCATGCCTTTAGAGATATGTAATGGGACATTGTTTGTGGCATCGCGCTCTGCGCTATATTCAAGACTCCAGTTGTAATATTGCCAACTCGTCGGCGCATCAATCAACGGTACGCCGCCGAGACTGGAGCTTTTCCATGACACATCAGTCGCTTGCGACATTCGACCGAAGCATTGGCTAAAGATCATGTTCCCTAGGTCGTTCCCAACGATTGGGCCAAAATCTTTCATAGCTCGCAAAATTTGCGAGGCAGCGTCGCCCGTCCAATCGGTGTCGAACAGTAACCTTGACCGATCTGCTAGCGCAGCGACGATTTGCTCAGCGTCCGAGAATGTAGAAAGAAATTCGTGAAGTTCTTCGGTTGCGGAGAATTTCCTGCCAAATAAGGCTTCGGCGTGATGAAGCGCTTTTATTCCTGCCGCGTCGAACAGGATTTTTCGGTAGCTCTCGTCATGGGATGATTCGAAAGGTAGGATTGCTACTATTGGGTGTCCAACATCCGCTAGGGCCAAATCTCGATAATTCATTAGCTGAAGGCCATGTTTAACAAACATTCGTACAGCATCATGCTTTGGC
>SCVK01000308.1 GCA_004297075.1 Chitinophagaceae bacterium | reverse complement strand
TTTCCCATACAGCCGCACCAGGTCTGATGAGCAGACCGGCCATCTCTTCCCGAACCTGTTCCTCAAATGATCTATCCGCCATATTGCGATTTTATATTGTTACCGGATTTGTTTTCCAGCCAGTTAATCAACAAGGCCCTGGCTCTGGCATATTGTGAGCGACTGGTAGCTTCTTTGATACCCAGCATTTGCCCGATTTCTGCATGCGTGTACCCCTCCACGGCATAGAGGTTAAAAATGGTTTGATAACCCGTGGGTAGTTGCGTGATCAGTTGCAGTAAATCTTTGGTATTCACCGTAATGTCAGGCGTATCCCGTTCTACGGGGTGCAGGTAGGTATCTTCAAAGGCCAGGTCCAGCTGGTATTGCGGCTTCCGTTTCAGGTAATTCAGGGCAGAAGTAACCATGATCCGACGGATCCAGGCACCCAGTTCCCCCTCCTGCCGGTACTGGTGCAGATTGCGGAAGACCTTGATAAAGCCGATCTGCAGTACTTCCTCTGCATCGTTCAGGTTCTTGGTATACCGGAAACATACCCCCAGCATCCGCTCAGCATACAGTTCATATAACTGTTTCTGGGCGATCAGTTTGTTCTTCAGGCAGTCTTTTACCAGTTGTTGCTCATTCACCATAGCCAGTGTTCCCTTCCCTGACACAGACAGGTGAACAATCGTTGCACCTTTTAAAAAATGTTTCCATTTCTCCCTCTCCCTGCAAAAAAATCAGGATTACATTTGCCCCATGAATTTAGCAGCAAGAGACCAGCAGGTAATCTGGCACCCCTTCACCCAGCAAAAGAATATGCCCAACCCTGTGCCGATTATAAAAGGCGCAGGAACCGTTTTATATGCCGAAAACGGCAGTAGTTATATTGATGCCATCAGCAGTTGGTGGGTTACGCTTCATGGACATGCACATCCCTATATAGCCGAAAAAATTTACCAGCAGGCATTAACGCTGGAGCAGGTGATTTTTGCCGGCTTTACACACGAACCGGCAGTAAGGCTGGCAGAAAGGCTGTTGCCCATTTTACCCGGCAATATGAGCCGGATCTTTTACAGCGATAATGGCTCTACCTCTACCGAAGTGGCCCTCAAAATGGCTGTTCAGTACTGGTGGAACCAGGGGCAGCAACAACGCAAAAAAATTCTGGCTTTCCGTAACGCCTATCATGGAGATACATTCGGGGCCATGAGCGTGAGCGACCGGAGTGTTTTTACCCTGGCTTTTCACGACCTGCTATTTGAAGTGATCTTTATCGACACACCCACCCCGGAAAATATCAGCAACAGCCAGGAGATCATCCGGGAATACGGAGCAGAGATCGCCGCTTTTATTTACGAACCACTGGTACAGGGTGCGGGCGGAATGAAAATGTATGCCCCCAACCTGATGAACGAATTACTGCGCACGGTAAAACAATCAGGTATTATTTGTATAGCAGATGAAGTGATGACAGGTTTTGGCCGTACCGGCCGTTTATTTGCCTGTCAACATCTTACCGAGCAACCAGATATCATCTGCCTGAGCAAAGGATTGACCGGCGGTACGATGGCACTGGGGGTTACTGCTTGCAACAGTAGGATTTACGAAGCATTTGTACAGGATGATAAATACAAAACTTTTTTCCACGGTCATTCTTTTACAGCCAACCCGCTGGCCTGCACCGCCGCTTTGGCCAGTTTAGATCTGCTGGAAAAAGAGAGCTGCCGGGAGAAAATAAACTGGATCAGCCATTCGAATGAAGAATTTGCAGTTACCCTGAACACCTATCCACCTATCAAAGATGTGCGGCAACTGGGAACCCTGCTCGCTTTTGAGATCGTTCAGGGAAAAGACGGGTACCTGAACAGCATCAGTGCAGTTATCACACAGAAAGCAATGGAGCAGGGCGTTTATATCAGGCCCCTGGGCAATACCGTTTATATTATGCCGCCCTATTGTATCACGGAAACCGAGTTGGAAAAAGTGTATTCGGTTCTGTTGTCTATACTGGCAGGCATTACCGGCTGATGTTTATTGTTCAGACAAGGTCTTGAGATTATGCAGATTTTTCTCCATCATCGTACCCAGAATTTTGTCGTTCATCATGGAGCCAAACCGCTCCCAGGGATACCAGGATAGTTTCTGCTCAAACTGCCATTGTACGATAACCTGTGCAGGAGAAGCGGTTTGAATTACCCGTATGGTGCTGGTTTGCAGGCTTCCTTTGGGAGATAACCAGGTAGAGACTACAGAAGAATCTGTAATGTTGGTTAACACAACTTGTGTTCCCGCGAGATCGGCTTTTACCGGTGATTCAATTTTCACAGAAGCCTGTTTCATCCCATCCATCCAGCTTTTCCATTGATGGATATCGGTTAGATAGGGCCGTACAGAATCGGCGGGTGCCATCACATCTACTGCTCTCGAAACGAGCACATTTGCAGGCAGCAGGATGCCTATAAAGGATGCAATCGCAAAAAGCGATAACACGCTGAAAAAAACCAGTCTGATCAGTTTCATGATTTATTCCCACTTAAAAGTTTTAAAAGCTACCGCATATACCACCACCGTCCAGATTCCCAGGATACCCAATTCTTTCCAGCAGCTGAACAGGCTGGCTCCTTCAAAAGCGATATTCCGCATGGCGGTATTGAAATGGGTCAAGGGTAAAATGCGGCAGATAGGCTGTAGCCAGGCAGGAAATGCTTCTATCGAAAAAAAAGTGCCTGCCAGCAGAAACTGCGGCAAAGTGATCAGGTTGGCAAAAGGTGGAATGGTACTCTCACTTTTAGCCACACTGCTTACAATAAACCCAAATCCCATAAAAAGGATCAAGGCGATAAAACTCAGTACCATGATCTCCAGAAAGGTCTGTAAACCATGTACCAGTGTAAACTTGAACAGAAAGTGCCCTACGCCAATCACTATGATAGATGTGAGCATCTGAAACAACACCCGGCTGATGGCTTCTCCCAATACGATATAGGAACGTTTGATGGGCGTGGCATAAAACCGTTTTAATACCAATTGCTGGCGCAGATTAAAGAACAGGAATGCCACACCAAATACACCGGAGCTTAACAGGGAGAATCCCAATTGACCCGGAAGGATGAAATCAATTGTCCGATAAATGCGACCCGGGATCTTTTTCACCGTATTACTGACGATGGCAATGGTAGGTGCATTGGCATAGGTTTGCTGATTGATACCTGAGATAACGGCATTCAGGATGGATTGCAATACCTGTATATTCTGCGGACTCACCGCTTCCGAACTAACGAGGTTGATGGTATAGGGCGGGTTGGCAAGACCGGATTTCCGGATATCAATCACTGCTGTGATCCGTCCTTTTTCCAGGTCTTCCTGTATTTCCTTATCCGGTTTACTCACCAGTTTGATGCCGGCCATATTTTTAAGGGCCGCATATACCGGGTTGGCCGTATCTGTATGTTTATCAAACGCTACATTCAGGGATACCCTTCCACCATTACCGATAAAACCAAAAACAAGAATGAAAATCAGGGGGAAAGCGATACTGAATATGACCGCAGAAGGACTACGGAAAATAGCCCGCAAACTACCCCTGGTAATGGCCAGCATGGCCCTGTACTGGCTATAAGTACCTTTCATAAAGCATTCATTGTGTGAACAAATCTATCCCATTATTTGCCTATTGGAAAAAAAAGCGAAAAATGAGGGAGTATCAGACAAATGTCGTATCATTGTATGACAATTGACGGATATGGCAAAAATACAGAAATATACGACCCCCAAAAATAAACCCGCCCGGCTGGAAGAACCTGACCTGGCCTATCAGCCGGTAAAAAAACAGGTGCTCGTAGCCGATTATACGTATAAGAAACTGAAAAAAATTGCCGATCTCGTACCTTTTACGCAGGCCGAGTGGGCCAATATGCTGCACCTCTCTGAAAGAACCCTGCAGCGTTATGCAAAGAACAATTCTTCCTTCGATGGTATCCATACAGACCGGATCCTGCTGTTACAGGAAATGATTCAAACAGGTCTCGAAACCTTTACAGATGCGCAGGCTCTGTACCGCTGGTTAAAAAAGGAGAAAAATGTAATGGGCCAAACGCTCAATTTTGAATCGCTCTATTCAGACAGAGGAATTCAGGAGATCATTGACCAGCTTACACGTATTCAACAAGGTGTTTACGCATGATCCTATACCGTTTTGCCCATAGGAAATTTGCCAAGGATCTGTCGGGTACCGGTGCCCGTTTAAAAGGTGGCAGGTGGAACCCTCCGGGGATTCCGGTTATTTATACGAGTGAAAGCATCTCCCTCGCCCTACTGGAGATCCTGGCCAATGCCCAAACCCTCGAAGACCTGCAGATGATCCAACTCATGGAAATTGAAGTGCCTGCGCAAACCCATTATCATGAGATCCAACTGCAGGAACTTAAAAAGAACTGGTACCGTGACTTTGATTATACGCAGTGGCTGGGAAAGGAGATCTTGCAATTACCGCAAACCCTTTTGTGCCGCTGCCCTTCGGCAATTGTACACCGGGAACATAATTACCTGCTGAACCCGCTCCACCCCGATTTTAAAAAAGTAAGATTGGGCAATACCGCCGATTTTTATTTTGACGAGAGATTATTCCGGCAGCAAACTGTTTAATGAATCGACACAGAAAAAGGTAATCTTGCCTGTGGGGTACCCACCATTTGTTTCACTTTTTTCAACTCCTGTAAAGCCCTTAACTGCTGCTCTCCGATCTCTTCTTTAATCAGGTTGGTTTTGATGGCTTTTTTATAACTGCTCATCACCTGCTCCAGCAAGGTTTTTCTTTCGGGGTATTCTTTCAGTTTATATTCTTTTACATCAGCCATTTTTGCGGCAGAAACAACGGCATCCTGTAAAGTACCAATCCTGTCTACCAGCCCTATTTCCCGGCCCCTGGTACCCGTCCACACCCTTCCCTGAGCAATGCTGTCAATATATGCCATCTCTTTTTTTCTTCCTTCAGCTACTCTTGTTTTAAAAGTATGATAGATAGAATCTGTGGCCGACTGGAAAAAACGCTTTTCAGCTTCATTCAGGGGTCTGTCGCCACCACCCATATCTGCGAAAGGGGCCGTTTTAACGCCGTCGAAAGTGATCCCCAGTTTATTTTTAAAAAAGGACTGGAAATTAGGAATGATACTGAACACGCCAATAGAGCCGGTAATGGTATTCGCATTGGCAAAAACGGAATCGGCATTACAGGCAATATAGTAACCACCGGAAGCAGCCAGATCACCCATACTTACCACCACAGGTTTTTCTTTGCGGGTCAGGGTTATTTCGCGCCAGATCACATCACTGGCGAGTGAACTGCCCCCGGGAGAATTGACCCGGAAAACAATCGCTTTTACTTCATTATCCAGCCTGGCTTTGCGGATCAGTGCCCTGAAAGCATCACTTCCCACCTGGCCGTTATCACCATTTCCGGAAACAATATCCCCATCCGCATAAATCAATGCAATTTTATTACTGCTGTATTCTCCTTTAAAATCCACTGCTTTGGCATAGTCACCAAAAGTCACAAAGTTGATTTTCTCCCGAAAGCTGATATGCAAACGGTCCTGGATCTCTCTTTTTACTTCATCATCATACTTCAATCCATCCACCAGGTCATGTTGTAAAGCATCATGGGCGGTTTGTATGCTTCCCTGCACCGCCAACGCTCTGAGTTGGGCCGTATCCAGTTTGCGGGCAAGCGCTGCTGTATGCAGGAAGTCGGTGTACAGATCGCCCAGCCATACGGAGGTTTGTAAACGGTTGGCCGCCGTCATCTGTGTTTCACGAAGTGGCTCTGTGGCACTCTTAAATTTACCGGCATAAAAGATCTGCGGCTGGATTTCCAGTTTATCCAGCAGGCCTTTCAGAAAAAGAAGGTTGGTAGAAAATCCGGCCCATTCCAATCCTCCCTGCGGATGACAATAAATTTTATCTGCTGCATTACCCACATAGTAACCTTTCTGCGAAATAGCTTCACCATACGCAATCAGGAACTTTTTGCTGGTCTTGAAATCAACCAGTGCCTTGCGGAGTTCTTCGCTGGCGGCATACCCATTGTTATTATTTCCGCATAAAATATAGATCCCTTTAATTGCTGAATCAGATTTGGCATGCTGTATCATCCGCACCATATCGTATAAAGACGGAGCCTCATGATCTACCCCGTTTACCAGCGCATCCAGGGGATTTTCCTGTGTTTGCTCTTTGAATTCACCGGAAAGATCCAGCACCAGTACAGCATCTCTTCCTACAACCGGTTTATCGGCTGAAGTAGCACTGGCAATGAATCCCAGTAGTATAAAAAATCCGATAACGGTAAAAATGATCAGTGCCAGTAAAGAAGCAAAGAATGTTTTAAAGAAACCCTGCATAACTTTGTATTAAGTAGTAATGAATTTA
>SCVK01000541.1 GCA_004297075.1 Chitinophagaceae bacterium | reverse complement strand
GCTCTTCCGATCTAGCATCGCACCCTTGATCCCGCTGTCGCCGTCGCCGCGGTCGATGTGCCGGCCGATCAGTGCACCGATGAGCTTGCCGATCATTCTGTGTCTTCCTCTGTTCGAAGTCGGCGTGGAAGCGCGCGGAACAGGCGGAAGTTCCCTGCCCTCGGTGCGGATTACCGCCCGACCATCGTCTCGGGCCGCACCGACCGGTCGAAGGTCGCCGCGTCGACCAGCCCGAGCGCAAGCCCCGCCTCCTTCAGGGTCATCCCTTCGTGATGGGCATGCTTCGCGATCATCGCGGCATTGTCATAGCCGATTTCGGGGGCGAGCGCCGTCACCAGCATCAGCGATCGCGCGACCAGATCGGCGATGCGCGCACGATCCGGTTCCAGGCCTTCCAGTGCGCGTCGGGTGAAGCTTTCCATCCCCGTCGCCAGCAGCGCGATCGAGCGGAGCACCGCCGCGCCGATCAGCGGCTTGAACACATTCAGTTCGAGATGGCCCTGCAGTCCGCCCACCGTCACCGCCTGATGGTTGCCGATCACCTGCGCCGCGACCATCGTCAGCATCTCGCACTGTGTGGGGTTCACCTTGCCCGGCATGATCGAGCTGCCCGGTTCATTCTCGGGCAGGATCAGCTCGCCCAGCCCCGATCGCGGACCGGAGCCGAGCAGGCGGATATCGTTGGCGATCTTGGTCAGCGCGACGGCGAGGGTCGACAATGTGCCCGAAAGATGGACGAGCGCGTCCTGTGTAGCGAGTGCTTCAAACTTGTTCGGCGCGGTCTCGAACGGCAGGCCGGTGAGCGTGGCGATCTGGCCCGCCATCGCCTCGGCGAAGCCGGGCGCCGCGTTGAGCCCGGTGCCGACCGCGGTGCCGCCCTGCGCCAGTTTCATGATCCCGCCATTGGTCGCGCCTTCCAGCCGCCGGCGGCAGGCGATCAGCTGGGCGGCATAGCCGGAAAATTCCTGGCCCAGGGTGAGCGGGGTCGCATCCTGCAGATGGGTGCGCCCGATCTTGACGATGTAGTCCCAGGCCTTTGCCTTGTCGACCAGCGCGGCGAGCATCCGATCGAGCGCGGGATAGAGGTGGCGGTGGACGGCGAGGCCCGCCGCGATGTGCAGCGCGGTCGGGAAGCTGTCGTTCGACGACTGGCCCATATTGACATGGTCGTTCGGATGGACCGGCGCCTTGCCGCCGCGCGTGCCGGCCAGAAGCTCATTGGCGCGGCCGGCGATCACCTCGTT
>SCVK01000307.1 GCA_004297075.1 Chitinophagaceae bacterium | reverse complement strand
TCCCCTCACGGAAATGTTCGATGACCACCGGGAATTGGTTATTATGTAATCTCGATCCGCGCACATCAATTTCTCTTGCTGTAATACTTAACTGGCTGATAGCAGAAGGCTCTTTGGTAAAGCCCAATGGTATTACTCTGCCTGCGGCACACACATAAGTAAGCGCCTGTTCAAAAGATCGTACGGAACAAACAGCATCAATGACCACTGTGGCACCATTACCGTTTGTTAAACGTTTGATCCCTTCACCCGGATCGGTTTGTTTTGCATGGATCACCGCATCGGCACCATAGCTTTTGGCCAGTGCCAGCCGACTATCGAGTATATCAGAAATATAACAGGTAGCACCGGATAGTTTGGCTCTTTTGAGCACACTTAATCCTACCGGACCGGCACCCATGATAAACACAATGTCATCACGGGTGATCTGCGCCCGCCAGCAAACCTGTTCTGCAATGGTAAAAGGTTCGATCATCACCGCTTCTTCCCAGCTAAGCTGCGGAGGAATGAGGTAGATACTTCCCTGAGGCAATACAATATATTCCTGGTAACCGCCATCTACATGCACCGATCTTACCTGGAGTTTACTGCAAACATTCCGTCGGCCTGTTTTGCATTGGTAACAGTTGCCACAGTAGATCACCGGATCCATTACCACCCGATCGCCCACAGTAAAATCAGTTACCTGTGTACCGATAGCCAGGATCTCTCCTGCAATCTCATGACCAATTACCCGCGGATAAGTGGCCACAGGCGATGTGCCGTGGTAAATATGTACATCCGAACCGCAGATGCCTGCGGCTTTTACTTTGATGAGTACTTCATTGGCCGCCCGGATCTCAGGCATCGGCCTTTCCTCGATTACGAGATGGTGGGGAGATTGTACACAGAGTGCTTTCATAGATGCATTCATTTATGGGATCCACTTAACCGGCCAGCTCTTTTACTTTGTTCCAGATCGCATCATCTACGGGAATACCCAGCTCCGTATTTTCTTTTCTTTTTTTAGCAGCCTGCTCCCCCGGAAAAAAGATCTCATTACCTTCTTCCGCCGGCACTGCCTGTTTAAGCTGCGCCACCGTTATTTCCAGCACATGATCGATCATCTCCTGCGTATTGATCTTTAGCGGATCAATAGCAATGAATACCTGCGAACAACCGCCGCAACTGCCCTTACCATTCTGATCAATACCAGCGGTACATAAACCGCCTGATACGAGTGCCGAGATCAGATCGAGCATGATGGTAAAACCGGCGCCTTTCCAGTAACCAATAGGCACTACCCTTCTGGTTTTGGAAATGATATCGGGATTATCTGTCAGTTTGCCTTCTTCATCAAAACCTCCCGGAAAAGGCAGGCGCTGGTTTTTTCCTTCCAATCCCCAGATCTTTCCATAGGAATATTGCGACATGGCCATATCAAATACCACATGCCCCTTCTTACGCGGCACGGCCATTACAAAAGGATTATTGCCCACCGCTTCCGATTTGGCACCCCAGGGTGGCATACAGGATTCAGTATTGGTCCAGCAGATGCCGATAAACCCTTTATCCGCCGCCTGCCAGCCGTAAGCACCACCCCGCATCCAGTGGGTGGTATTCTGCAATCCAACCATACCTATTCCGTTGACTGCAGCCATTTCAGTGGCGCGGTTCATGGCAAACAGAGCATTCAGTACGCCTGGCCCCAGGTTACCGTTATAGGTTTCCAATGCACCGAGATTAACTACCAGACTGGGTTCTGCATCGGCCACTACCCATCCCTTCAACAGGTATTCTACAAAACGTTCTACCCGGTTCAGTCCGTGCGAAGCCACTCCATCCCGCGAAGATTCTGTATGGATCTGTGCACAGGTATCTGCTTTGTTTTCGGGCATACCTGCTTTGATAAAAGCGGTTTTGATGGTTTGCTTCATCTCAGCAAAAGGAACTCTGGTCATATAACTAGTTTGTGTTGATTAATATGTTTTTCCTCTGCGAAAACTCCCTGCTCTCCCGTTCTCTGCGGTTGAATGAAGCTCAGACCAACCGCAGAGAACAGGAGAAGCGGAGGTTTCGCAGAGCGTTTATTCTATTCATTTTCTCTTGTAATTAGCCAAAAACACACCTCCCATGATCAACACCGCCGCCATGATCTTTGGCGGACTCAACACTTCATGCAGAATGATCACAGAAGCGATGGTTGTAAAAAATGGTTGTGTATAAATATACGAACCCGTTACAGCGGCGCCCAGTTTATTGATGCTGTAATTCATTAACCGGTACGCGAAAAAAGTTCCACCTAATACCACATATACCAGACAGAACCAACTGAGAAAATCGAAGGATGCCCATTGCACGGTTGTTAGCGGCTTCCAGCCAATAGGCACACTGGCAAACATACCAAACAGGAAAACCCATTGCAGGATATGATTGGCCCTGTATTTCATCATCAGGGGTTTGATGGAGATCACATAGGTAGAATAACTCAACGCCCCCAGTATCACGAACATATCGCCCAATGACTGGTTCTCACCGGTTTTGCTGGATACATCTCTCGCAAATACAAGTAAAATACCACCTGAAATCCCCAATAACAGTCCGAGTATTTTTAACCTTGTTAATCTTTCGCCCAGGAACCAGGCAGCTAATATGGTAATCGTAATGGGCGTGGTGAGAATAAGCAGGGAAGCATGTATAGGACTGGTAAACGCCATGCCGAGTACAGAAAAAGTCTGATTCATGGTAATACCGGCCAGGGCGCAGAGAAATAAACGGAGATAATCTTTTTTTTCAATGCCGGTTTTTACCGGGTTCAAAATAAACATAGACCAGAAAAGGAAACTGGCTGAACAGATCCGGATCGCTGTTAGCGCCAGGGGTGGAACCAGGTGCGGACTGATATGTTTAACAGCGATCACACTGGTGCCAAAGAAAAAATTTCCGAGTAATACGGCGATCCTTGCTTTTTGTTTCTCAGTCATTGGCTGATCCTCTTTTCACCCTGGCATAAAAAAAGAAAGGGATGATCCGCGAAGGAGTTCCCTTTCCGTTGCTATATAAACCCAACTGCTACTACTAATATTTAAACACTTTTCCACCCGCCATCACTTCCTGTGTTTTTTCATCGAAAGTAACTTTCTCGCCGGTGCGGCAGGCCGCATTGGCCATGATGGTGGCAATAGAATGTGTATAGCCTGCTTCCACCGGTGCATTGGGTTGCTTACGACTACGGATACATTCCATCCAGTTACGAATATGTGCTGTGGTTAAGGCGTCACCTCCCGTATCGGCCCCGGCTTCTACTTTCACTATTGTATCGGTCAGATTCAGCTCCGGCAACAGATTGGGCTGCATTTTCATGGCAGCTGCTGCACGGGCTCGCAAACCACCTTTCGGCGATACTTTATTGGTAACGAGATTCAGTTCTCCCCCATTGCTGTAATAGAGTTCTGCCGGATCATCATC
>SCVK01000306.1 GCA_004297075.1 Chitinophagaceae bacterium | reverse complement strand
TGCCGTTAATCTAATTTCTCTTTGCATCGCTTTGCAAAATACTTAACTTACCCGCATGGAGTATGTAACACATTTGCAGAAGGATAAAAAGCTGGCTAAAATCATTGGTACGGATCTGCATCAGCTGAACCTGCATCCCAATATACCGGTCAGGATCATGTCCAGTATCATCAGCCAGCAGTTAAGTACCAAGGTAGCCCGGGTAATCTTCCAGCGTTTTCTCGATTTGTACAAAGGCAAAGAGCCCAAACCTAAGCAGGTATTGGATACCCCCGCTGAAACCCTGCGCACTATCGGGCTCAGTAATGCAAAAGTGAGTTATGTGCACAATGTAGCGGCTTTCTGTATTGAACATAAGATTACCGATAAGAAATTGCTGGCCATGAGCAATGAAGAGATCATTGAGTTACTGGTACAGATCAAGGGAATCGGTCAATGGTCGGTAGAAATGCTGCTGATGTTTACCCTTGGCCGCGAGGATGTATTTGCCGTAGATGATCTGGGTATTCAGCAGGCGATGACGCATTTATATAAGCTGGACCCGGAGAATAAAAAAGACATGAAGGAGAAGATGCTGAAGATCTCCGCCAAATGGAGCCCTTACCGAACCTATGCCTGTTTGCATTTGTGGAAGTGGAAGGATTCCTAACGCAGAACGACTTGTAAGGCAAACTATTTTCGTGTTAAGCAGAGTTCCTCGCGGCGTTAATGATGCCGAACATACTGCGGGTAATCAGTTTCTCATAGACTTCTTTCATCACCGGATCGGTTTCTGCCTGGTGTAATTGATGTAAGCCATATTGCTGTATGGTTAACAGTGGCAGCACAATTTTATCCCGCATCTGGATGGAGGCCCGGCCGGTTCTGTCGTCCTGCATCAATTCGGTTGCATCGGAGAGTTCGAGCACCAGGGTAGCTGTCAGGTCAAACTCTGCCTTAATCAGTTGCCAGATGGCGCCATATTCGGGGTCGTCTTTAATGTATTGTGTTAAGGCAAAAGAAGATTTCAGCATGCTCATCATGCTGTTATCGATCAGGGTTCGGAAAAACAGTACGTTCCTGAACATGGCTTTTACATCTTCCCACAAACCTTTTTCTTTCATGCGCTGTAAAGCCGTACCTACGCCATAATAGCCGGGTACATTCTGTTTCAGCTGGCTCCAGCTTCCCACAAAAGGTACGGCCCGCAGGTCTTCAAATTGTAAGCTACCGCCACTGCCACGTTTGGAGGGGCGACTGGCAATATTACTCTTGCTGTAATAATTCAGCGGGCTGAACTGCTGCAGATAAGCGAGGAATTGGGGATGTGTTTTAAAAGCCTGGTAGGCATCGTAGCTCACTTTGCCCAACTCATCCAGCAGAAACCGATCGTGGGGTGATAAGTGCATCCGGTTATCAGAAAAAATTTCGTTACTGATGCCGGCACTCAGCAGTTGCTCCAGGTTATACTGAGAGGATTGAATGGTGCCAAAGTTGGAAGTGATGGTTTGTCCCTGAACCGTTAACTGGATCTCTTCATTTTCGATATTATTGCCCAGAGAGGCATAGAATTTATTGGTCTTGCCACCCCCTCGCGAAGGCGGTCCGCCACGGCCATCAAAGAATTTGGCTTTGATATCGTATTTGCGGGAAATAGCGGTCAGGTTTTCTTTAGCAGTATAAATACTCCAGTTGGCCTGCAGGTAACCGCCATCCTTGGTACCATCGCTGAAACCGAGCATGATGGTTTGTTGCTGGTGGCGTTGTTTGAGGTGTTGGTTGTACACCGGATGCGAGTAAAGAAACTCCATGATGCTTTCTGCTTCCTGTAGATCATCAATGGTTTCAAACAAAGGCACAATATCAATGGTCAGTTTATCGGTTTTCCAGCCACAGAGGCGGAAAAGGGCAAATACCTCCATCACATTTACAGCCGTCTGGCAGTTGCTGATGATATACCGATGGCAACCTGCTTCACCATTCATGGCTTGTATTTCCTGAATGGCGTACATCGACTCCAGCGTATCTCTGGTAAGACCTTTGGGAAAGAGATTTACATCCAGCTTCATCTCCAGAGAGGATAAAACCCTGATCTTCTCTTCCTGCGAAAGGCCTGCATACCTCGCCGGTAAAATACCTTTCTGCCCCTGGCTTTGTAAAGTGGTATTGATATCTACCAACACCTGTGTGTGTATACGGCTGTCCTGTCTTACATCCAGTGCGGCAAAATGGGTTCCGAATATTTTTACTTTATGGATGAAACTGTCTATGCGCTGTAAAAACAAGGAATGATGTTTTTCTACCACCAGATCGCGCATGGCGGTTAATTGCTTCAGTAGTTCCTGTTTGCTGATGCGATTACTCTCGCTGGAGCGAAAAACATTTTCGTACAATTGTTCTTCCAAACGATGAATCATTGTATCCACCCCACTGAATGTTAGTCGGCGGGAAAGCTTACGAACATCGCGGTAATAACATACGATGATGGCACTGCGCAGT
>SCVK01000305.1 GCA_004297075.1 Chitinophagaceae bacterium | reverse complement strand
CAGATCCTGATGGTTTATATGGGTCGTTAATCAATTATTGGATAACTTAGGTTTCATAAACTATTCTGCTATGAAACCAATGCTTCCCCTGCTTGGGCTGGTACTGCTATTGTTTGCCTGCAAACAAACAGACAGCAACTCCCTATCTCTGCAAGATTATCACGCCATTGTTGATTCGGGTATACAGACCGGTGGTGTAAAACTGATCCCTATCGAAACCCCTGTTGGGAAATTCAATGTGTGGACCAAACGTTTTGGGAACAATCCAACAATCAAAGTGCTGTTACTGCATGGTGGTCCTGGTGGCACACACGAATTCTTCGAATCATTCGAAAGTTATTTTCCGCAGGAAGGAATTGAGTTTTACGAATACGATCAGCTGGGTTCCTATTTCAGTGACCAGCCAAAAGACAGCAGTCTCTGGACAACCGAACGTTTTGTAGAAGAAGTAGAGCAGGTGCGAAAAGCGCTGGGAATGAATAAAGACAATTTTTATCTGCTGGGCCATAGCTGGGGCGGCATCCTCGCTACCGAATATGCATTGAAATACCAGGATAATATCAAAGCACTCATTATCAGTAATATGATGAGTAGTTGTCCGGAGTATGGCAAATACGCAAAAGAAGTACTTGCCAAACAAATGGACCCTGCCGTGGTAGACAGTGTGCGGGCCATGGAAGCCAGGGGCGCTTATACAGATCCCAAATACATGGAATTACTCACAGGATTTTACGAAGACCATCTCTGCCGGGTAAAACCCTGGCCCAATGCCGTGCAAAGGGCGTTCCCTCATATGAATGGAGAAATATATACGATGATGCAGGGGCCCTCGGAGTTTGGTATTTCCGGTCGGTTAGCCAATTGGGACCGGAGCAAGGACCTTCCCAAAATCAAAGTACCCACCCTTACCATTGGCGGAAAACATGATACCATGGATCCGGAGCATATGAAATGGATGGCCACACAGGTGCAACAGGGTCGTAGCCTGATTTGTCCCAATGGAAGCCATGGCAGTATGTGGGATGACCAGCCTACGTATTTCCCCGGCCTCATCAAATTCATCAAAGATGTAGATGCGGGAAGTTTTTCCAAATAGCCGCCTCACCGACGCTATAACACCTTTACCGAATTTATGACGAATGGTTTTTACAATACATCGTTTTCAGTAGTTTTAGAACTCTTCCAAAACCAACTAACTATTATGAGAAAATTCAAGCTCCTGCTTTCCGGGCTCTTGTTTGCTGTTATGCTGCAGGCCCAGGAAACCTTCCCTGTAAACGGGGTGGCAGACAAACGCGAAGGCTGTTATGCATTCACGAATGCCACCATTGTTACAAATGCACAAAACACATTAAAAAATGCCACGATGGTGATCCGCGACGGAAAAATCGTTTCCGTAGGATCATCGGGGGTTACTATTCCAAAAGACGCGGTGGTGATAGACTGTAAAGACAAATACATCTATCCATCCTTTGTAGATATCTACAGCGATTATGGTATTACCGCACCAGCCAGAGGAGCGGGTGGATTTAATTTTAATGCGCCGGCCCAGATTACTTCCAACACCAAAGGTGCTTATGGCTGGAACCAGGCCATTAAACCGGAGACAGATGCTTCGCGTGTTTTTGCCGTAGATGATGCCAAAGCCCGCACGCTTCGTGAAGTGGGTTTCGGTACCGTACTTACCCACGTAAAAGACGGAATTGCCCGCGGAACCGGAACAGTGGTTACCCTGGCTAACCAGAATGAGAACCTGGTGATGCTGAAAGAAAAAGCCTCGGCCCATTATTCTTTTAACAAGGGAACATCTACACAGAGTTATCCTTCCAGTGTGATGGGAAGTATTGCTTTGCTTCGCCAGAGTTACCTGGATGCCCAGTGGTATAAAAACAAACCCGCTAAAGAAGGCGTTAACTTTTCGCTGCAGGCATGGAACAATAACCAGTCACTTCCTCAGATCTTTGAAGCGGATGATAAATGGAACGATCTGCGCGCTGACAGGATCGCCAAAGAATTTGGTGCACAATATATCATCAAGGGCGGTGGCAACGAATACCAGCGTATTAAAGATATTGCTGCCACAAAAGCTACCTATATATTATCGCTCAACTTCCCGCAGGCGATGGATGTAGAAGACCCCAACGATGCCCGTTCGGTTTCTCTGGGTGATATGAAACACTGGGAACTGGCTCCTACCAACCCGGCCGCTTTTGAAAAAGCGAATATTCCTTTCTGTTTAACTGCTGCCGATCTGCGCGATCCCAAACAGTTTTTAACCAACCTTCGTAAGGCCATAGAAATGGGTTTGTCAGAGAACAAAGCCATGGAAGCGCTTACAAAAGCACCCGCTACCTTATTGGGTGTGTATGACAAAGTAGGAAGTCTCGAAACCGGTAAACTGGCCAACTTCCTCATCACCAACGGTCCCATTTTCTCCGATAAAACTACTATTCTGCACAATTGGGTACAGGGTGATAAATACGGTGTGAAAGAAGACGCCTGGTCTGATATCAAAGGAATCTATACCCTTACACTCAATACACCATCCGGAAATATAAACTATACCCTGGATGTGAAAAGTGCCGCAGCAGCCAATGTGATTGGAAAAGATACCCTTACCGGTAAATTCAGCCATGATGGTAAACTGGTAAAACTCAGCTTCTCAACCGTTCCTGCCAGAAGGCCCGCTGCCGGTGCAGCTGCACCTGCCGCCGGAATGGGTGGTGGTGGATTTGGCGGTGCACGCGGTGGCGCAGCTGCTGCACAATACCGACTCAGTGGCGTTACCAACGGAAACAGCTGGAATGGTTTGGGAGAAGATACGGCAGGCAATAAAATTACCTGGACCGCTTCTTTTGTTTCAAGCGCGGCAGCCAATACCGATTCGGCAAGAAGGCGCCCGAACATTCCACAGCGTTTATCCAAAGTAACTTATCCGTTTGATGGATATGGCTGGGAAGAAGCACCTAAGCAGGAAAGCCTGCTGATCAAAAACGCAACCGTTTGGACCAACGAAAAAGAGGGCAAACTGGAAAATGCGGATGTGTTGTTAAAAGACGGCAAAATTGCCCGTGTTGGTAAAAACATCACCGACGCAACAGCCAAAGTGATTGATGGCACCGGTAAACATGTTACCGCAGGTATCATTGATGAACACTCACATATTGCAGCGGCTTCTATCAACGAGGGTGGCCAGTCGGTTACTTCTGAAGTGAGGATTGCCGATAACCTGAATCCGGAAGACATTAATATCTATCGCCAGTTAAGTGGTGGTGTTACCTCTTCTCATATCCTGCACGGTTCGGCCAATACCATTGGCGGACAAACCCAGCTGATCAAACTGCGCTGGGGTGCCAATGATGAGGACCTGAAGTTCAAGGGTTCTGATGGCTTTATCAAGTTTGCACTCGGTGAAAACGTGAAGAGAACCACTTCTACCAGCAATAACCGTTTCCCTGATACAAGGATGGGTGTGGAAGAAGTGCTAGCCGATGCATTTGCCCGTGCCAAAGATTATGAAAAAGCCATGAAAGCAGATCCCAAAACCAAGCGCGACCTGGAGCTGGATGCGCTGGTAGAGATCCTGAATAAAAAACGTTTTATTACCTGTCACTCATATGTACAGAGTGAGATCACTGCTGCCTTACGCGTGGCAGATAAATATGGTTTCACTTTCAACACGTTCACCCATATTCTCGAAGGATATAAAGTGGCCGATAAAATGAAGGCACAGGGTTCGAGCGCATCCACCTTCTCTGACTGGTGGTATTATAAAGTAGAAGTTACTGATGCCATCGCTTACAATGCGGCGATCATGCATAAAGTAGGACTGAACGTATGTATCAACTCCGACGATGCGGAAATGGCGCGCCGTCTGAACCAGGAAGCGGGTAAAGTGGTTCGCTATGGTGGTGTATCTGAAGAAGATGCCCTGAAAATGGTAACCCTGAATCCGGCCAAGGCCCTGCATGTAGATGATAAAGTAGGAAGTATCAAACCCGGTAAAGATGCCGATATCGTGATCTGGAGTGATAATCCGTTGAGCATTTACGCAAAATCAGAACAAACCATCGTGGATGGTATTGTTTACTTCGACAGACAGAAAGATGCTGAGCAGAGAAAGAAAATCAGCAGCGAAAGGTTCCGCCTGACACAGAAAATGATCGGCGAAAAAAGGGGTGGTGGTGCTGTAAGACCCGCAGAACCCAGCTTCCAGATCCTGTTAAGCTGTGGCGATCATGACCACAAAGACGGTCTGTTCACCATTCATTCAGAAGACGAAGTAAACCTCAACAACTAAAAACCGACAGATTATGAAAAAAATATTCAGCACACTCAGCGTATTACTGCTGGTCGCCGGTTTTACAAAGGCACAGGAAGTAATTTACCCGGCCAAAGAAAACAAGGGCCGTATCTATATTACCAATGGAACCGTTCATGTAGGTAACGGAACCGTACTCGAGAATGCTACTATTGAAATCAATGGTGGCAAGATCACCAATGTGGGTACCAGTATTACCCCATCTGCCAGCGGCGCTACTGTGGTAGATGCCAAAGGCAAACATGTATATCCCGGACTGATCCTTCCCTCCAGCGATCTGGGTCTGAAAGAGATCGGTGCCGGTGTAAGAGCCAGCAATGATTTTTCGGAACTGGGCGATTACAATTCCAATATCCGTTCCATCACAGCATATAATACGGATTCCCGTGTAATCGGCGTGTTGCGCTCAAACGGGATTCTGTTGGCCAATGTGGTTCCGGCCGGGGGTTCTGTTAGCGGTTCTTCTACCGTGGTACAA
The DNA here is from genome assembly GCA_004297075.1 of Chitinophagaceae bacterium. GTDB lineage: Bacteria > Bacteroidota > Bacteroidia > Chitinophagales > Chitinophagaceae > Sediminibacterium. The sequence continues at coordinate 61,754 of SCVK01000305.1, read as the reverse complement.
CTGGATGCCTGGAACTGGGAAGACGCTGCCTATGACATGGACGGGGGTATGCACATCAACATGCCCAGTTTCATCAACCGTTTTGGAAGAAGGGGTGGTATTCCACCGGCACTATTGGCGCAATTCGGAATTGCTGCCGGTCCGGCAGATCCGGCAAAAGCTGCATTGGATAAGGTAGAAGAGATCAAATCCTTTTTCCGCCAGGCAAAAGCCTATCTGCAGGAGCCAACGCATAGTGCCGTAAACCTGAAGTTTGAATCGCTCAAAAACCTCTTTAACAAAAAGCAGAAACTCTTTGTGCATGCCGACCAGGTAAAACAAATGCTGATTGCCATTGATTTTGCGAAAGAGTTTGGATTTGATGTGGTGATCGTTGGCGGAAGCGAAAGTTTTCAGATTGCCGATCTGCTGAAAGCCAATAATATTGCGGTGATCCTGGGCGAAGAGCATTCGCTGCCGGCCACAGAAGATGATGATGTGGACCAACCTTACAAAACACCGGCCGCTTTACAGAAAGCAGGCGTATTATTTGCGCTGAACGATGAAAGTTCCAATACCCGCTACCGTAACCTGTCTTACAATGCCGGCACTGCCGCCACCTATGGTTTAACCAAAGAGCAGGCATTACAGGCCATTACCCTGAACGCGGCCAAAATCCTGGGGATTGATGCGAGAACCGGTTCACTGGAAGCTGGTAAAGACGCTAACATCATTATCAGTGAAGGCGATATTCTGGATATGAAAAGCAGTAATGTAACAGATGCTTTTATCCAGGGCCGTAAAGTAAGCCTCGATAACAAACAGAAACAACTGTACGAAAGATATATGTACAAATACGGTCTTAAATAAAGTAGTTGATTGTTATTCTTTTGTATAAGGCCCCCGGAAAATCCGGGGGCCTTTCTCTGAGGTTAACCGCTCTGGTTCTATTCACTATGGACTATCAGTTGCATTTCCTACCTTAGCTCCATGGGCAAAAAACTATTTCTGCTGGATGCGCTGGCTTTGATTTACCGGGCTTATTATGCGCTGATCCGTAACCCGCGTATTACCTCGAAAGGAAGAAACACGAATGCGCAATTTGGGTTTACCAACACCCTGTTCGAACTCATCAACAAAGAGAAACCAACACACCTCGCTGTTTGTTTTGATACACATGCACCTACAGAAAGGCATGTGGATTTTACCGATTACAAAGCTAACCGCCAGGAAGCACCCGAAGATCTGCTGGCATCACTACCCGATATCAAAAGAATTATCGAGGGCTTCAATATTCCCGTAGTTGAACTGGATGGGTATGAAGCGGATGATGTGATTGGAACGGTTGCCTGGCAGGCGGCCGATAAGGGCTACGAAGTGTATATGGTTACGCCCGATAAAGACTATGGGCAGTTACTGATACATCCGCATGTATATATCTATAAACCACCCTCTTTCGGCAATCCCGAAGAGATCCTGACCGCAGAAAAGATCTGTGAGAAATGGGATATCAAACGGGTGGAGCAGGTTGTGGATATGCTGGGGCTCATGGGCGATGCGGTAGATAATATCCCGGGCATACCGGGTGTGGGCGAAAAAACAGCGGCGAAGCTTCTCAAAGAATATGATACCATTGAGAATATTTTAGCCAACGCAGATAATATTAAAGGTGCGTTGGGTGAGAAAATCCGGAATGGGAAAGAGATGGCCATCATGAGTAAAAAACTGGCCACTATTATTACCAATGTGCCGGTTGATTTTCATGAAGAAGATTATCGTTTAAAAGAATGGAACAAAGAAGCCCTGGTTGAAGTGTTTACAGAATTGGAATTCAAAACCCTCGGCAAACGGATCCTTGGTGATGAGTTCAATGCTTTCCACTCGGCGCCACAATCCATACAAACGGATCTGTTTGGCAATACCGTTTCCTCACAAAATAAAAAAGACAGCAGTGCCAGAAAAGATATAACGCCTGTGTTAAACGGAGAAGAAAGTTCGGGCTTATTGGCAGAAAAAAATATTCATAACACTGCGCATACATATACACTCGTAGATGGAACCGCAGCCATTGAGCAGTTGGTGGAAACTCTTTTACAACAAACAGAAATCTGTTTTGATACAGAAACCACCAATATAGATGCAAATGAAGCAGAACTGGTGGGCCTGAGTTTTTCGCACAAAAAAGGAGAAGGATTTTATATACCATGTCCGGCAGATCAGCAACAAACAAAATCGATCCTGCATAAGCTGGATCCGCTTTTTGCATCTACAAACATTACCTGGGTGGGACAAAACCTCAAATACGATATGCTCGTATTAAAATGGTATAACAAAGAACTCAAGGGAAAGATCTTTGATACCATGCTGGCACATTATGTAATTGAGCCGGAGGGACGGCGCAGCATGGATCTGCTGAGTGCGCAATACCTCGGCTATGAGCCCGTTCATATTGATGAACTGATTGGCAAAAAAGGAAAGACACAGGGCAATATGCGGGATGTGGATATAGAAAAAGCCAAAGAATATGCGGCAGAAGATGCTGATATTACCCTGCAACTGAAGCAGGCATTTGTTCCGCTGCTGAAAGAAAAAGAAGTAGAGAAGGTTTTTGAAGAAGTGGAAAATCCGCTGGTACAGGTGTTAACAGATATGGAATTTGAAGGTGTAAAGATCGATGTGGATTTTCTGAAAGACTATAGCAAGGAACTCGAGAAAGATGCCAAACAGTTTGAAGAGAATGTATATGCACAGGCTGGTGTGCGGTTTAACCTCGCATCGCCCAAACAGCTGGGAGAGGTTTTGTTCGATCTGCTGAAAATAGATCCCAAGGCCAAAAAAACAAAGACCGGTCAATATGCAACCGGCGAAGATGTGTTACAGAAACTGGCGGCCAATAACCCGATCGTGGCTGATATTTTAGGCTTCCGGGAACTGACCAAACTGAAAAGCACTTATGTAGATGCGCTGCCGGAAATGATCAACAGTAAAACCGGCCGTGTACACACGTCTTATGCACAGGCCGTGGCCGTTACGGGAAGATTGAGCAGTAATAACCCTAACTTACAGAATATCCCCATTCGCAGCGACAGGGGAAGGGAAATACGCAAAGCTTTTATTCCGCGCGATAACAGCCGGATACTGGTGAGTGCGGATTACTCGCAGATAGAACTCCGTATTGTAGCGGCTATCAGCGGTGATCCGAATATGTGTGAGGCATTTAAGGAGGGCAAAGACATCCACACCGCTACTGCAGCCAAAGTGTATAATATACCCGAGGCAGAAGTAACCAAAGAAATGCGTTACAAAGCCAAGAGCGTGAACTTCGGTATCATTTACGGCCAGGGAGCTTTTGGCCTGGCAGAAAATCTTTCCATCTCACGCTCTGAAGCAAAGGAGATCATTGATAATTATAAAAAGGAATTTGTAGGCATCACTTCCTATATGGATGAAACCGTGCGTTTTGCACAGCAACACGGATATGTAGCCACACTGATGGGGAGAAAACGCTGGCTGAAAGACATCAACTCTTCCAACTTCACCGTGAGGGGCTATGCAGAACGAAACGCCATTAACTCGCCCATACAGGGAACAGCGGCAGATATGATCAAACTGGCGATGATCAAGATCCACAAGGAAATGAAAAAAGGGAACTGGCAATCCAGAATGATCCTGCAGGTACATGATGAGTTGGTGTTTGATGCGGTGACAGAAGAAGCCGAAGCGCTGAAGAAACTGATCATCGACAATATGACCACCGCCATGATCCTACCCAATGGCGTACCGGTGGAAGCGGAAGTGGGCGAGGGAAGCAACTGGCTGGAAGCACATTGATCTGATCTCCCCGAAAGGGTAAATACATGTATTATGACCAACGAAGAAACCATTAACCGGTTTTACACCGCTTTTCAGCAACTGGATTATGCTACCATGCAATCCTGCTACCACAACGAAGCGGTTTTTAACGATCCTGTATTCGGTTTGCTGGATATTACCGAAACCCGGGCCATGTGGGAAATGTTATGCAAAAGGGCAAAGGATTTTTCGCTGGTATATGGAAATATCCAGCTGCTGGACGAAGAATACACCACCTGCAACTGGACCGCTTCTTACCTGTTTTCCAAAACCGGGCGCAGAGTGGTAAACCGGATTACCGCCCACATGAAATTCAAGGATGGCCTGATCATTGAACATACGGATGCTTTTGATATTTATCGCTGGACCAGGCAGGCATTGGGATTGCCAGGATTGCTGTTCGGTTGGTCGCCCTGGATGAACCGCCGGATACAGCGCCAGGCGAAAGAAGGATTGGTTACATTCATGGATAATAGTGACTAAAACTACATCATTGAAAACAGCAGAAAAAAAGCTTCAAGCATAGCTACCAGTAGAATTGTTTTGCGGAAAAGTCTGCGCAAAAAAGAATCTCTGATCAGTGTTCGATTCCGAAGAACAAAGTAAAGAGCAGCCAGTGCCAGACCCAGTAAGATCCAACGCTGTGTAGCGAAAGAAGATTGGAATACAGGTAATACATGAGAGTACAGGCTTTCCATCTCAGACATTTTCTTTCCTTTGCTATGCGCATCTATGACGAACCAACTGGCAATGGCAAAGGCACCCGGAGAAACCAGCACGGCAGAAAGCGCTAAAAAGTCCCTGTTTTTCATACCGGTAAGGTAAATAAAAATGGAAATCAGTTCTATCATTTCTTATATTTAATCAATGAACTGGTCCTTCTTTTTTAAAAGCATCTGGCTCATCGGCGGCCGCTATTTTATGATGGCGGGTCTTGCATTTCTTCTGTTTTATATCGTGTGGCGAAACCGTTTCTTCTACCAAAAAATACAGACCCGTTTTCCAAAAAACCAGGACTACCTCCGGGAGATCTTTTATTCCTTCCTTACCATTTGTATCTTTTCATTCGTGTCAGTGGTGTTGTTCGTTCATCCGCAAGTAGCGCCCCATACCACCCGTTACCTGCAGATCTCAGATTATGGCTGGACCTACTATTTTATGGTATATCCACTGATGTTCATCATGCATGATACCTATTTCTATTTCTCGCACCGGTTAATGCACCACAAACTGTTGTTCAAATGGTTTCACCTGGTGCACCATAAATCTACTAACCCTTCTCCCTGGGCGGCCTATGCTTTTCATCCGTTAGAGGCAGTGGTAGAAGTGGGTATTGTAATAATCTTTCTCTTTACCATTCCTATTCACAAGTCACACCTGCTGATCTTTTTCCTGATGATGATCATCTACAATGTGTATGGACATCTCGGGTATGAATTATATCCAAAGGGTTTCAGCAAAAGCACCGTTGGTCGATGGATCAATACCTCGGTTAATCATAACCAGCATCACCAGTATTTTACCGGTAACTATGGTTTGTATTTTCTTTTCTGGGACCGGATTTTTGGTACCGTTCGCGAAGATTATGATGCGAAATATGAAGAAGTGAAAATGAGACAAAATACCATTACTGCCCGGGTATAGGGTTACCTCCTCAATTGGCAACCACCCAATTATAAAATTGTATACTTCCGTTTCCGTTGATGGTAATGTTTTTGTTGTTTCTTCCTGATTGCAGGCTAATCTGATTGGCGCCTTTCTGCAGTGGAATTCTTACATATTGTATCTGCGCTGGTAATGACTGCCAGTTACGTGTATCTGCTTTTTCTGTTGCAGTATTAAAAATATTCACCAGTAACCCGGCTGTTAATGCTGCGGCATCGGCATTACGTTTCTTTTTATCCTCATCCTGTTCTTTACTGTTATTCTTAACCAGTTCTTTAGCAGCGGCAGATGCGCCGGCCTCGGTTAGTTTTTTTACCAGCTGACGGGTTAATGCTGCGGTAACTTCTTTCAGGATCCGTTCTTTCAGGATCTCGGGAGCAAGGGTGTTGATATCTTCGGCCAGTTCTGCTTTATAAGTATTGCCATGTAAGGTAACGGCAGCCGGCGTACTGCTGTATAGTTTGGGAACATACGCAGGAACCGCTACACGAACCGTTCTGAACTCGTTCAGTGAAGAAGAAGATGGTGACATACGCGCAGCTGCAAAATCAAAAGGAACATTAAAACTACCATACTGGCTGTTGAACAGAAAAACACCATTGCCATTTCCGTTCTGCATCAGTACAAAATTCTGTTCTGTTTTTTCTGGTGCCATTCCCCGCTCAATAAAGAGGATCAACTCTCCGCCTTCCGTGCTTTCTATTTTGGTATACGTCCTGTTTAGTTTACGTTGATACAACTCTATCTGGTCGGTAAAACCCATTCTGTCGGCTGTTCTGAAGAGATCATTCTTTAATTGCTCGGGCATTTTTACGCCGTAATAATTGGGTCCTTTGGCAGAAAGAAACAGATCGGTGGCATTACGGTAAGAAATGAATGCGTTATTGGTTTCGCCTGCTGTTTCATAAATCATTCCCTGCACCATCAACGCAAAAGCATCTTCCGTATAGCGGTCTGCGTTGGGTTTGAATTTATCCTGCTGCGCCTGTGTGCTCAGCGAGATCCGGCGGGCTTCTACCAGTGCTTCGTCTGTTTGTCCTTTGTAGAGGTAGTTCAGTGCTTTGTAATAATGCAACAGAAATCTTTCAAAATCTTCACCAAGGTAGGTCTGCATCATCGGGTTCAGCAGGTTGCTCACGATCACATCACCGGTGGTTTTGCGTTTCTGCTCAATGAAATTATCGGCAAGATTCAGGTAAAGATTACTGCTATCGTAAGAACCCAGCAAATGATAGATCTTACCCTTTTCCATCAGGTAAAGAAGCCTGTTACGGTCGTGCTGCAGAAAACCATTCTGCTCCAGCAGGCTTTTGGCACGATAATAATCCGTCTGGGCCACGCTGTTATAGTAGCCGGCCAGTTTGGTATTATACGTAGCACAGGAAAATAAAACAGGCATCCATAGCCAAGCTATCCATGCCTGTTTCGGGGTCTTCTTCATAAAAGAGGGTTTCTTGCCGCGAAGTTTGCCGCAATTAGTTCTTAACGAGTTTGGCAATTTTCTTCTCCCCGATCCAGACCACTTCGTTGGTTTCGATATTGGTCAGCTCCAGGTTTACCTGGTACGTAACGGTTTTTTCGCGTTTATACGCATCAACAATGGAGTTGATAGAACCCTGCAGTATATAATCGGCTCCTTTTTCAAGACCAAATTTTTTCATGGTGCTTTGAGAAGCGTTGGTTTGCTGATCGGCTTTTTCAGCGCGCATTTCTTCGCGTTTTTTACCGCTTTGTACCAGGCCCACTTTATCAGATTCAATAAATCCGATCTCCAGGTCTTTCATGAAGGTTTCCGCTTCAATATGCTCGTGGCTTTTATTGGTGATCATACCTACGATCACAACAGGTTTTTTACCCTTGGCGGCCACATGGTTTACGATCCATTTTTCATTCAGGATCTGGCCGGTGATTTCCTTGGCGGTGAGGCGGCTGTCTGTGTTGTTCCAGCTGCCACTCAGATCTATCTGTGTAGCCGGATCGATCCGTGTAACGGTTCTGTTGGAACAGGAGGCGAGAAATAATACGCTGGCAGTAGTTAATAGTAAAATATTACGCTTCATAAGAAGATATGGTTATAGGATGAATGAAGTAAGGATGCAAAAGTTATCAGAAACCCAGCCAGAAATTGCCGAGCTGTAAACCGAGGAAAGGTCTTGTTATGCCCCACCGGTTCCAACGGCTCCAGCTGTTGTAGCGGATATACGGACTGTAGCCATAATTGTTCCATCCGTAATGAGATGGATAACCATAGCTTAAGGAAGGCGCCAGCCAGCTGCTCGATTGACGGCGATAGGCGCGTCTTTCGGCTCTGCGCTCCTCTCTGGCTTCACGCCAGTCGTAGGCTTTGTAGGTTTGCTGAACCGTTGTATTCTCCCACGACAGTAAAGAGTCTTTCTGGTTCATGTATTTCTGCTGACTGATCATATAATTCGGATTTTGATCAGGTGCCAGGCTATTACTATCCTGTGCAGCAGCGGCTGTTACGAGTGTAACGAAGAGCAGGGGTAAAATGCTGCGTTTCATATTTCCTCCTTTTTAATAACAACTACAAAACTAATACCAAAAAGGGAATACCCCCTGCCTTGACTGGTTAAATGGGGATGATTGGCAAAATCGGGATATGGGTGGCTGGTGAGGGGCTGGTAATGCAGCGTTGCGAAATCAACGGGAAACGGAGGTAATCTGAGAAGTAACGAGGGGGGTGGGTAAGGGGTTTACGCAATTTCAGCGATTACTTTTACCGATTAAGAAACCCTGACCGGTCAGGCCGCTAGAGCGTCCCGACCGGTCAGGGTTTCTTTTTATAGATAGGTACAGTACTACAAGGTTCACCGTACATAATACTTTTTACAAAGGGTCTGAGTTTGTTCGTGATCTCTACATAGGCAGATTCGGGGATATCCACTTCCCCACAACCTTTTACCACAACCCGCTTATCGGTATATTCTTCTCCCTTAACGCTGGCGAGGTTTTTAAAAAGAAGCGTACTTACCAGTTTTTTCTCGTCCCCAAAAACGATCTCTTTGGCATAGGGCTGGAGATAACTGGCAATCAGCATATAGGCCCACATAGGAATGATGGCATCTGCAGAACAGGTAATGGCCACATTGGCATCCTGGTAAACGGTCCAGTCGGTGGTTTGCAGGGCGGCACGGAAATCCTTCTCTTTCAGGATCAGCCCCATGAACAGGTATTCTTTCAGGTCAAAGGTTTTGATCTCACCCTTGGGATAATATTCTTCCAGGTCAAAACTGATCAACCCGCTTTCTGCTACCTTATTCACCATTTCTTCGCTCATAAAGATGTCTTTACAGGGTAAAATTACAGCTATCCCCGGGTTTTTGTTTTCGGTTTCCGTAAAACAAAAGCCCGGCGCTGGGGCCGGGCTTTGTTTAATCAGCTGTAACTATCAATAGAATTTAGATCGGTTGTCTTTGATGGAAGCCGCTTTTTTCAGCGCATCCAGTCCACGGTAAGATGCCATTTTAGCACTCTGGATCAGGCCCTGTTTAATAGAAGCCTGGTCAACTGCTTCGGCTTTGGCACCGGTTGTTTCGGTTTTGATCGCAAAAACACCCGTTGCTCCGGCAATCGGCGCACTTACTTTACCCTGCAGGCTTTTGTTGAAAGCGGCTCCAATTACTTTGGGTTCGCTACCTACACCTGTAATGAATGGGGCTGTAAAACTCAGGCTATCCGCACGCAGAACCATTGCTCCGGTGCTGCTGGAAAGAGCTTCCAGTGTAGTGCCCTTAAATTTGGTGTCGATGATCTGTTTGGCCTTTTTCTCGTTACGTACCAATGTTTCAACAGTTGGTCTTGCCTCTGCTACAGAAGCCAGTCCGGCTTTGTTTACTGCAGTAACAATCGCTACCACATAACTATCGTTCACTTCAAAAGGTTCAGAAACATCTCCGGCGCCATGTTCATATACCCAGCGTACCATGGTACGACTCTGGCCTAAACCCGTTACCGCAAAATCATTTTGTTTGATGTCATTCGCATTCAGGATCATTTTATTTTCCTTCAGCGCATTGGCATTAAATTTCTTTCCGTCTTTGCTGGCTACCGCAAACTGCGAAGCGGCCGTGCTGGCAGCTGATACGGTTTCATTGCTCGCAATAATCGGTTTGGCATAGTAGGCGAGCTTGTAAGCGGGCGCAAAGTTCTTCTGTCCCAGGATCTCTACATAGTGATAACCATAGTCGGTTTTCACCACACCTTTGGTTCCAACGGGTTTATCAAAACAATAATCGTTGAAAGGGATCACCATCTGTCCCTGCGGGAAATACTCGTATACACCTCCTTTGTCTTTACTACCCGGATCATCAGAGTACTTGGTACATAAAGCAGCAAAATCTGCACCACCTTTGATCGCAGCTTCAATACTGTCGATCAGTTTTTTGCCGGTGGTATCAGGACGGATCTGCTGTCCGCTTCTGGGATCTGCGGTTGCCACCAGGATATGACGAACCGTAACGCTGTCGGGCCACTGTTTTACGCCCACCATTTTAGCGAGGATAAAATTGTTACCATCTACATAAGGACCATATACCGTACCGGTAGGAATTTTCACCAGGGTATCTTTATTGGTCTGCTGCATGCGTGTTTTGCTGAAATAGCTGTTGTAATAAGGTATTTCGCTGGTGTTTTTGTTCAGGAAAGCTTCTGCATCGCTTGTAGCGGCAAATTCTTCTTTCAGAGCAGCTACCTGGCTCAGGATAGCAGCGGAATCAGAACCGCTTGGTGCGGCGCTGAATGATACGTAAGAAATATTACGTGTTTCTTCCTGTTTGGTGTATTCGTTGGGATGGCTTTTTACATAAGCAGCGATTTCATCGTCGGATACTTTAGCGGTGCTGTCAGAAACAGATGCATAAGGTACATATACATAAGAGAAAGAAGCGATGGCATTGTTATCCGCCTGTTGCTTTTCGAGTAACCATTTGGGTACATAGGCAGCCTGCATCAGCAGGTTCTGGTATTTGTTACGGAGGGTCTGCTCAATAGATGGTTCTATATATACACTGTTGATCATTTTGATCTGCTCCGTGTTCTTACTCTTCTTTAACTGGGCAAAAGCTTCTCTGGCGTTGTTGGCCAGGAACTGTCCGGTATTCGGATCGGTAAATTCATTTTTGAGGGGAGAGTTTTCGCCGAACAGGATATCGCTCAGTTCCTTGGCAGAAACCTGCAGACCGAGTTTCTTATACTCCTGACCCAGTACAATCTTTTCTACAGCCTGGTTCCAGGTAGAGCCGATCAGTTGCTCACGCTGGGCGCCTTGCGGACCGTACATACGCTCCTGCAGGGCCAGTTGCTCTTCAAAAGCACCCCTTTCAATCTTTTCACCATTTACTTTACCAATTACACTGGTATTGGAAAAAGCGCTTCCGCCACGGCCTACACCATCCTGCAGAATAAAAGCGATCAAAGCCAAAGCGATGATACTGAAGATGATCCATGCACCTTTGTCACGAATACGTTGAATTACAGACATAATACTTTAATTAATTTTTTATCCCGGATTTAGACGGGAGGCAAAAATAGGGGAATAAAACATTAGAACAAATTGTGGATAACAGGGTTATGCCTTAGAAACACAAGGATTTCGGCCGGGGGGAGAACATTATCCCTAACCCGGACCATAAATTCGAATAGTGATCCAAAAACGGGTCAGGAACCCGGATTTCTGTTTTGGGTGAAGGATGGATCGATTTCAGGGTGTTAATGCGCTAAAAAGGATATTCACACAACCCTGTTTATAAACCCGTTTTTCGGTGGAGAAATCGGTTTTTTACCCCTGGGATTGTGGAAAGAGGTGGAACAAACTCCCTTCAGGGCTATGGTATAAGTAGTTGAGTCAGAATTCACTTGCATTTTATCCCTGTTAATTCACAGTGCCGTAAAAGTGGATAGTGAAATAGTGCGTATGTGAATCGGGTAATCCACAGCTGTTCATAAAACAGCTTGATTCAGTACAGAATGCTAAAAAACCTGTGGATGAGATTGTGAATTAGGGTGGATAAGCCAAGGGTAATTACCTTTGGCTCTTGGGGATAAGTAAGTTATCCCGATATCCACAGCCCTAATAGTAGTAGTTTGTTTTAATAAAAAGTATTATTTAATACTATTACAAGCGTTATGAACATTGACAAAGAAGCGATTTTAGAAAAAGGATTTTTAGACATAGAAATTGATGCGCGTCTGGATTTATTTGCCGAGATTGAGCGACTAAAGAAAGAAAAAAATGCAGTCATTCTCGCCCACTATTACCAGGAACCTGATATCCAGGACGTGGCAGATTATATCGGTGATAGCCTGGGCCTTGCGCAACAGGCCAGTAAAACCGATGCCGACATTATCGTATTTGCCGGTGTACACTTCATGGCCGAAACAGCCAAGATTTTAAACCCCACCAGGAAGGTTTTACTGCCTGATCTGAAAGCCGGCTGTTCCCTGGCCGACAGTGCACCCGCACCGCTGTTCAGGGCGTTTAAGGAAAAATATCCCGACCACCTGGTGGTTTCCTACATCAACTGCAGCGCCGAGATCAAAGCCTTGAGCGACATCATCTGCACCAGCGGAAACGCAGAAAAGATCATCGAAAGCATCCCTGCCAACCAACCCATCATTTTTGCACCCGATAAAAACCTGGGTGCCTATCTCAATAAGAAAACAGGCCGTAAAATGGTGCTGTGGAACGGGGCCTGTATGGTGCACGAGATTTTCAGTCTCGAAAAAATCACCAAACTCAAGATCCGCCATCCCAAAGCCAAACTGATTGCCCATCCTGAATGTGAAGAAGCAGTACTGGCCGTTGCAGATTATATTGGCAGTACCACCCAGTTATTAAAATACTCTCAAACTGATTCCTGCCAGGAATATATCGTGGCCACCGAAACAGGCATCCTGCACCAGATGCAGCAAAACAGCCCCAATAAGACATTTATACCAGCACCACCTAATAACAGCTGCGCCTGCAACGATTGTCCGCATATGAAGCTGAATACCCTTGAGAAACTGTATATCTGTATGCAGTATGAGACACCTGAGTTGATCATGGATGAAACCCTTCGACTGCAGGCCAAAAAATCCATGGACCGGATGATGGACATCAGCCGGAAAGCGGGATTGATCGGATAAAACGGGATTGCTTTATTTGAAGTTGATCATCGCGTACCCTTTTAACTGGTAAGTGGTAAGGGTTGTTAAGGCGGAAGTAGCCACTTTCACTTCAGGTGTGATATCGTTTTCGGTGAGTTTTCCGCGGATGAGGTTTTGTCCGCATACAAAAAACTGCACCCCCGCATTACTCAGTTCCGAGATCAGCGGCAGGTTGTGATTATCCGTCTTGAATTTCTGCCGGTATTTTTCCTGGTTCAGGATGGAAAAAGTGGCCATTTTATGGATCACTACTACCACTTTCATTTTATTGGCCGGTACACCAGCTGAACCATGCAGATTCATGAGTGTGGCAATGGCTTCGAGATACAGATTCAGGGTATCGGGTTTCTCTGCCTGGTTGGTGATATCTACCAGGATCTTGTACTCCATTTTCTTATCCGGCTTTTCTGTAGCGTTGGGAATTTCCCAGACGGATCCGTAAGATTTAATAATCGGATTTACTTTCGGCTGTTGTGCTTTTGCCGTGCAAACAAGCAGGAAGAGGCTGGCGAAAACGTAGATAGGTTTCATTGTATTTGTTTGAAAACAAGATAGAAAGAAAGGTCCACAGCAGGAGCAAACAAATGCTGAACGGTTTTGCCGGTAGATGATGGTAGCATCTTATGTACAGAAGGAAAGAAGCTGTATCAATCCGTAATAAACGAAGGTTTATTAAGGGCTCTTGTTTTGGTAAGTTGCATGCGCAGATTTTTGAAAGTCTGTATCAACCCCCTGGCAGAAAAAGAGTTGATGATCCAGGCGGGCAGATCGCCGCCGGGGTCTACCTGCAAAGTATAGATCACACGTATTTCTTTGTTAGTGAGGGGGATTAACTGCCAGTTTCCTTCCGAATAATCGATCCGAACCAGTTTTGGTTTTTTCGGTTCCCATCCGCTTACGTTATTGGCTTTAATGTTTACTTCTTTGGTGGCTGTGTTCTGGCTGATAACCACATGCGAAACAAAATCACGGTTTACAGTTGGCCAGGGAAAGATCACTTCGGAATAATAATATAATTCAGCAGGCGAAACCTGTTTCAGTAATCGGGTGGAGCGGCTGTTAAAGATCCAGTCATCATACGCAGACACATCCGCAATCACGGCGGTTAGCTGTGAGAGTGTTGTCTGGAACACGGCTTCCAGTTTTACCGAATTGATCTTTGAATCGCTTCTTTTTTGTGAGTAGGTTTTAATGCCGTCCTTCTCTCCTGTCTGTTTCCAGTTGTCCTGTGCCGTACCGCTTACCACTATCAGCGATAAGAAAACCGTAAAAAAGATATTTTTATGCATAAAAAAGTTGCCGGTAATTAGAAAATTTGACACAGGGGACCAGGAACAGCTCGTAACCTATCTCGCAGCGCTCGGAAAGGAAACCCGGTCCTATTTTGGTCCGCACCCATTTGATATAAATTCGCTTATCCTTTTTTACCAGGACCCGAAAAATACGGCTTATATCGCCACCGAAGAAAACCGGATCGTTGCGTATGCCATTCTCCGCCAGGGATTCCTGCAGCATGATGCACCCAGGCTTTCTTCCTATGGTTTAGACTTAGACCCCGATACCGATGCCAGTTTTGCACCTTCTGTGGCAGATGACTGGCAGGGCCGTGGCCTGGGCCGCTTGCTTTTTACTTATATGATTAACGATCTCAGTAACGGTAAAGTTACCCGGCTGATTTTATGGGGAGGGGTACAAACCGGCAACCAGCGGGCCGTACACTATTACCAGCAACTGGGGTTCCGGACCCTGGGTTATTTTGAATACCATGGCTGGAATGCAGATATGGTCTATGAGATCCCGCAAAAGGGTTGAAAAACAGGTTACAGACAGTATAAATACCCGATTACTGACCGGCTCGCACCCCTATATTTACAACGGAATAAAGACCACAATAAGACCAAACTAAATACGTTAGTAAAAAAAATACTAAAAAAATTAGTGTGAATAAGAAAAAACAGATACTTTTACCACTCCATTAATTTTGATCCTTAAATTCTACGACAATGAGTAATGCAGACAAGCTGAAGGCGTTAAAGCTGACGATCGACAAGATCGATAAAGATTATGGTAAGGGTAGTGTGATGATGATGAATGAAAAAAGCCAGGAGCCGATGGAAGTGATTTCTACCGGATCGATTGGTTTAGATGCCGCGCTAGGTGTGGGTGGTTTGCCAAAGGGAAGAATTATTGAAATATATGGACCGGAATCATCCGGTAAAACCACGATCGCTATTCACGTGATTGCGGAGGCACAGAAAAAAGGCGGGATGTGTGCCATTATAGATGCGGAACACGCATTTGATAGTTCTTATGCGCAGAAATTGGGTGTAGATGTAGATAACCTATTGATCTCGCAACCGGATTATGGTGAACAGGCACTGGAGATCGCCGACAGGCTGATCCTTTCCGGTGCATTGGACGTGGTAGTGATCGACTCGGTGGCAGCCCTGGTTCCCAAAAGTGAACTGGAAGGCGAAATGGGCGATAGTAAAATGGGGCTGCACGCCAGGCTGATGAGCCAGGCGCTGCGTAAACTCACTGCTACCATTAATAAAACCAATACGATCTGTATTTTCATTAACCAGCTGCGCGAGAAGATCGGTGTAATGTTCGGCAACCCCGAAACAACCACCGGAGGTAATGCGCTGAAATTCTATGCATCAGTTAGGCTGGATATCCGCCGGATGACACAGGTAAAAGACGGGGATTCCGCAATCGGAAACCACGTAAAAGTAAAAGTGGTGAAGAACAAAGTAGCACCACCGTTCCGTGCAGCAGAATTTGATATTATTTTCGGAGAAGGCATCAGCAAACTGGGCGAGATCATTGATATGGGAGTAGAACTGGGCATTGTGCAGAAAAGCGGGTCCTGGTTTAGTTATGAAACCAATAAACTGGGTCAGGGTCGCGATTCGGTAAAATCCCTGTTACACGATAATCCTGAACTGGCCAATGAAATAGAGGCCAAGATCAGGGCCAAGATCATTGAAGTAAAAGCTGCGGCTGAAGCATAAACTTGTTTTTGATGGGTTAGTTAGTAAGGCCACCGCAGGGATGCGGTGGTTTTTTTGTGCCCGGGAAGGAGAGAAATTCTGGACAGGCTCTATGCGCTGATTTTGCTAAAACAAAACGGCATTTGCCCCCGAATTAGTTATTTTCTGAATCTAAATAGAAAAATACAATAAAATACAGATAAAATGGGAATAACCTATTCGTTTTCAACATCTCCGGGCGACATTGATTTGTTACATTTAGCAGTATAAATATCCGCCTTGTTCTATTCCCTCGTTAAAATATGGGTCCGGCTGGCACTGAGGATCTTCTGCACCAAAACCACCGTAACGGGCAGGGAATCGCTGGCGATTGCCGGTCCGATGCTGTTGGTGGCCAACCACCCCAACTCCTTTCTGGATGCCATTGTGATTGGCGCGCAGTTTGACCGGCCTGTACATTTTCTGGCCCGGGGCGATGCATTTCACAAACCCTGGCACAATACCCTGCTCCGCCTGCTGAATATGATCCCCATTTATCGTTTGCGCGAGGGTAAGGAAAACCTGCACCTGAATGAACGGGCTTTTCGGCAAAGTAAAGAAGTGCTGACGGGAGGTGGAATTGTGCTGATTTTTATTGAGGGGATCTGTTTGAATACACACCAGTTGCAACCATTTAAAAAAGGTGCCGGCCGCATCACCTGGGAAAACCGGAACCTGCCCGGTTTTTCTGTATTACCGATGGGAATTGCATTCGATCATTTTCGTCGATTTGGTAAAGAAGTACATCTGCATTTTGCTAAACCGCTGTTGCCAAAAACGCTCTTGCCTTATGAAGAGGAAGCCCGCAGCCTGATCTGTTTCAACAAAATAGTCTATGATGAAATCAACCAAAGAATAGAACTGCCGAATAACAAGTGTTTAACGTGGGCAGAAAAAATCAGTTGTGCCTGTATTGCTTTACCGGCCTGTTGTATACATGCGCCACTGTACTATCCAGTTAAAAAACTGGTGCAGCAAAAAACCCGGGGCACTGTTTTTTATGACTCTGTTTTGTTTGGCGTACTACTGTTTATATATCCGCTGTATGTTCTATTGCTGTGTTATCTTTTATTATTGATGACGGGGCCACTCTCGCTAGCATGGCTGATTTTTTTGCTGATTCCTTTCTCTGCATGGATCGCCGTTCGCTGGCGCAAAAGTTTTTACGCGCAAACGCGCTAACAAGATCCTTTTGTAAACAACGGTTACCTTACCTTCATAGGGCGTATTAATTATAAAAACATGCATACTGTAAAAATTCTCGGTAAACGGAAAAGAATAGCGCTGGTGGCGCATGATCATAAAAAAACAGACCTGCTGGAATGGGCCAAACACAATGCAACGGCTCTTGCTAAACACGAACTTTTTGCTACCGGCACCACCGGCAGGTTGCTGGAAGAGACGCTGGACAGGCCTGTAAAAAAACTGCTGAGTGGTCCGCTGGGCGGCGACCAGCAGATAGGTGCCATGATTGCCAATGGTGAGATTGACATGATGTTTTTTTTCTGGGATCCCATGGAAGCACAGCCTCACGACAGTGATGTAAAGGCATTGCTTCGTTTATGTGTTGCCTGGAACATACCTATGGCCTGCGACAGGGCTACGGCAGATTTTATCATGACCTCTCCCTTTATGCACGGCGAGTATGAAACCACGATACCTGATTATGAAGGATACCTGAACCGGAAGATCAAAGAAGAGTAACTGGTTTTGTGCAGCAATAGCATCATCATGTATGGCTCAGATCTGAACCATTCGCCAATGGTACTGTTACAGCATTGAGAACAACCTTAAATCCGAAACCCATGAGATGGCAAGGCAGAAGAGAAAGCGACAATGTGGAAGACCGCCGGGGTATTGGTGGCGGAATGATACTGAAAGGCGGCATTGGCACGATTGTGATCGGCATCATTTACCTGTTACTGGGTGGAGACCCTTCCACCCTCTTAAACAATGTTGTAGAACAACAGCAAACGCAAACCATTGCTTCACCCAGAAGCGAAGCGGAAGAAAAACTGGCTTCTTTTTCAAAAGTTGTGCTGGCCGATACAGAAGATGTGTGGTCGGCCATTTTTAAAGAGAGAAACGAAACCTATCGCAAACCCACACTCGTTCTCTTTACCGAACAAACCCAATCCGGTTGCGGATTTTCGAGTGCGGCTACGGGACCTTTTTATTGTCCGGCAGATGAAAAACTTTATTTAGACCTTTCTTTTTTCTCCGAACTCGATTCCCGCTTTGGCGCACCGGGCGAATTTGCAATGGCTTATGTAATTGCACACGAAGTGGGGCACCATGTGCAGCAGCTGATGGGTGTATTTGAGAAAACGGAACAGGAAAGGCAAACACTCAGTAAAACTGAATCCAATAAGTTATCGGTAAAAACAGAACTGCAGGCCGATTTTTATGCGGGCGTATGGGCCAACCGCAATCAGCAAATGAAAAACTTCATGGAAAGCGGCGACCTGGAATCGGCGCTGAATGCCGCCAATGCCATTGGTGATGATCGTTTGCAACAAAGAAGTGGGGGTACCGTGGTTCCTGATGCTTTTACACATGGCAGTTCCAAACAACGGATGTACTGGTTTAAAAAAGGATTTGAAACCGGCGATATCAAACAGGGTAATACTTTTTTAAACGAAGAATAAACACAGATAAAATATACACATGAGAAAAACGATCATTGCGCTGGCCTTGTTATGCAGTATGCAAACACAGGCGCAGGACACGCTTACCAAAAATGATCTGCCGGCAGCGGCTCATTTGCTGGATCTGAGTTTTACCCAAACAGAGATCGACAGTATGTACGATGGGGTAAAAGAGAATATGTTGCTTTACCGACTTATGCACAAAAAACGATTGAACAATAATGTGCCGATGAGCCTCTGGCAAAGCCCGGTATTGCCCGGTATGCAGTTCAACGATAAACAGGAGAAGATCAACTGGAACATTTCCTCCAAAGTATCACTGCCCGTTAATATAAACGATCTCGCTTTTTACAATATCCTGCAACTGGCTTCGCTGATCAAAAACAAAAAGATCAGTTCGGTGGAGCTCACGAAATTTTTTATTGACCGGATCCGCCGCTTCGGCGATACACTACAATGTGTGATCTCAGTAACGGAAGAAATAGCCCTGCAGCAGGCCCGGCAGGCAGATGCTGAAATAGCTGCGGGTAAATACCGCGGTCCGCTGCACGGCATTCCCTACGGATTAAAAGATCTCTTTGCCGTAAAAGGAACCAAAACCACCTGGGGTGCGGCACCGTATAAAAACCAGGTGATAGAACAGGATGCTTTTGTATATACGCAATTACAAAATGCGGGCGCTGTACTCGTGGCCAAGTTTACACTGGGTGCACTGGCCATGGGCGATTACTGGTATGGCGGCCGCACCAAAAACCCCTGGAACCTGCATACAGGATCATCGGGTTCATCGGCGGGATCGGCTTCTGCAACCGTAGCCGGACTGGTACCTTTTGCCATTGGGACTGAAACCTGGGGATCGATCACCTCTCCCTCTTCTACCTGTGGTGCTACGGGATTGCGGCCCACATTTGGCAGCATCAGCCGCAGCGGCGCCATGACACTGAGCTGGAGCCTGGATAAAGTAGGGCCCATTTGCCGCAGTGCGGAAGACGCAGCGGTGGTGTTCAATTATATACACGGCACCGATGGACTAGACCAGAGCGCCGTGAACCAACCCTTTAACTACCAGCCCAAGGCCGATGTTAAAAAAATGCGGGTGGCCTATGCCAAAAATTATTACGACCGCATTACCGATACCAGCCGCAGCGAATGGAAAGT
Organism: Chitinophagaceae bacterium; assembly: GCA_004297075.1. Lineage (GTDB taxonomy): Bacteria > Bacteroidota > Bacteroidia > Chitinophagales > Chitinophagaceae > Sediminibacterium. Next base: position 42,253 of record SCVK01000305.1, on the reverse strand, counting down.
GCTGGAAGCGTATAAACAAATGGGTGTAGAACTGGTGCCGATCAATTTTCCTGATAGTGTGCAGTATCATTATGCCATCATGGATATTGTGATCGGTGCCGAATGTGCCGCAGCTTTTGATGATTTTACGCGTACCAATCTGGATGACGAAATGACAAGGCAGGGCCGGGGCGACTGGCCCAATAGTTTCCGCACGTCGCGTTTTGTGCCGGCGGTGGAATATATCAATGCCAACCGCCACCGTTACCTGTTGATGCAGCAGGTGAATGAAGCGATGAAAGAGATTGATGTGCTGATCTGTCCAACCCGGGGAAGCGGTAACCAGGGTGCCATCACGAATCTGACCGGACACCCGGTGGTATGTGTGCCTACGGGTTTTGATAAAAGGAATAACCTGCCCACCAGCATTACACTGATCGGCAAACTGTATGATGAAGCCGCGATTCTGGCGGCGGCCAAAGCTTACCAGGATGCTACGCAGTGGGATGAGATGCATCCGGTTATGTTTAAATAGAATTCTTATAATACTCCGGGCTAAAGCCCGAATATGGGATCAGAGAGGAACCATTAGGTCCACGCCCTGAAGGGCGCGGCAATGGAGTGAGAGGTGCTGGATGTGTATAGTGTGATTGAAGAAAACAAAAGGACATATTGGTTAGTACTTATCTCCGGGCTAAAACCCGGATAACAAATCAAGGAGAGGTCTTTCGATCCACGCCCTGAAGGGTGCGGCAATAGTGAATCAATTAGCTTAATAAAATGGGTTTAAATAGCAAGGGCATATTACCGAATCCTTCCTTGAAATGCGGCTGGTTTTTATTTTGCCACGCCCTGAAGGGCGTGGGTAAGAAATTTTGAAAGAACATTTCTTCAGGGACTTTAGTCCCGCGTGTTGCCGGAGTGGTACCAACCGCACAAGTGAGTGACACAACCGGGATGCCATGAAATACAAAAGCCGGTAACATACCCATGGTAATTCCTTAAATTGCTGTATCAACAATTCCCAACCCTACATGAGAAGATTATTTGCATGCGGTCTGCTGGCCGCACTGAGTTTTACCGGAGAGGCAGCGGCCCAAAAAACGATCACCGGGTTTACCGAAAATTCGACCCTTGCACAAAAGCAACTGGAACAGAAATTTGATGCACAGTTAAGCGCCGATAGGATCGGGAAAGTGATCAAGGAACTATCTGCCGTGCCGCATCATGTGGGATCGGTGGGTGGAAAAGCTGTGGCAGAAAATATCCTGCAAAAATTCAAAGCCTATGGCTGGGACGCTAAAATAGAAACCTACCAGGTATTGTTTCCCACACCCAAAACGCGTGTGCTGGAAATGGTATCGCCTACCGTATACAAAGCCTTGCTGAAAGAGCCGGCGCTGAAAGAAGACGGTACTTCGAACCAGGATGATCAATTACCTACATACAACGCCTGGAGCGCCGATGGGGATGTGACGGGCGAACTGGTATTTGTGAATTATGGTTTGCCGCAGGACTATGAAGTGCTGGAGAGCCTGGGCATTAGCGTAAAAGGAAAAATTGTGATCGCTAAATATGGCCGCAGCTGGCGCGGTATCAAACCCAAGGTGGCGCAGGAACATGGTGCCATTGGTTGCATCATTTATTCTGACCCCAAAGATGATGGTTACTACCAGGGCGATGTATATCCGAAAGGCGCATTCAAAAATGAGTATGGTGTGCAGCGTGGATCTATCATGGATATGGTGATCTACCCCGGCGATCCATTAACGCCCAATATAGGTGCCACGGAAAATGCCAAACGTTTAGATCGTTTGGAAGCTCCCAACCTGCTGAAAATTCCGGTATTACCCATTAGTTACCATGATGCGCAACCATTGTTACAGGCATTGGAAGGTCCGGTAGCACCGGCCGACTGGCGGGGCGCTTTGCCGTTTACCTACCATATCGGTCCCGGTAAGGCGAAAGTGCATTTGAAAGTAGATTTTAACTGGCAGCTGAAACCCGCCTATAATGTAATTGCCAAAATGGCCGGCTCACAGTTTCCCGACCAGTGGGTGATACGCGGTAACCATCACGATGCCTGGGTAAATGGCGCTAACGACCCCATTAGCGGAGCGGCGGCTTTGCTGGAAGAAGCGCAGTCTATTGGCGAACTGGTAAAAACCGGCTGGAAACCCAAACGAACACTTGTGTATTGTGCCTGGGATGCCGAAGAACCCGGATTGCTGGGCTCTACTGAATGGGTAGAAGATCATATAACCGAACTGCAGCAGAAAACGGTGGTGTATATTAATTCAGATGGTAATGGCAGGGGTTTTCTGGGTGTGGATGGCTCGCATGCATTGGAAACATTAATAACTGAGATCAGTAAAGAGGTAACCGACCCGCAAACCCGTGTTTCTGTGTTTGAAAGAAAGAAAGCGGTTACGGCGGTAGAGGCATCCAACGCCAAAGCCAAAAAAGAAGCGATGGCCAAAACCAGTTTTAAAGTAAACGCGATGGGTTCGGGTTCCGATTATTCTTCTTTTATCCAACATGCCGGTATTCCTTCTTTGAATATCGGGTATGGTGGAGAAGATGATGGCGGCGAATACCATTCGATCTATGATTCGTATGATGATTACAGCCGGTTTAAAGACCCCGGATTTTTCTATGGCGTGGCTTTGGCACAAACTGCCGGTCGCGCGGCCCTTCGCATGGCCAATGCAGAAACACTGCCTTTTGATTTCCGCAGTCTGCAACGCACCGTGAGCGATTATGTGAAAGACCTGCTGAACCAGACCGACCAGCTGCGCGAAAGCACGGCCGCAGAAAATGAACTGATCCGCAATAATGGTTATGCACTGGCCAATGATCCTACCGAAAAAAAGAAAGCACCGGCAGCAAAAGCAGAAGTGCCCTATCTTGATTTTTCGCCTTTACTGAATGCGTTGACATTGCTGGAGAAAAGTACCGATCAACTGGCCGCTGTCTGGACAAAAGCCTCTGCTACGGGTGCCAATACTGCTGCATTGAACCAGGCCCTGTACCGGGCAGAGCAGCAGTTGTTAACCACTAATGGCTTGCCTCGCAGAAGCTGGTACAAACACACGTTGTATGCACCGGGTTTTTATACAGGCTATGGTGTAAAAACCATTCCCGGTGTGCGCGAAGCCATAGAACAACGCAACTGGAAAGAGGCGCAGGAACAGATCGGGGTAGTGGCTGCATCGCTGGAGAAACTATCGGCATATCTGCAGCAGATCGGTCAGTAAATTTGTAAGCAGAAGATGAACAACATACAATACAGAACGATCATGGGTTTACTGGCTTTGTTGTTGGTAACGGGTTCGATGGCACAGAGACCCGTTACCATCAGCAGCCTGCGGCTGATAGGTGAAAAAGAAATAGCCAATGGTTTTTCTTTTAAGGGAACCACGGTGGGTGGGTTATCCTCGATTGATTACGACAGGCGTCGCGGGGTGTATTACCTGATCTGCGATGACCGCTCGGCCATTAACCCGGCCAGGTTTTATACCGCTAAAATTTTTTTTACAGCGAAGGGAGTCGATAGTGTGGTGATGGTGAAAGTGGATAGCTTACTGCAGCCCGATGGTACTGTTTATCCCAATGCCAAACAAAACCCCGCACATACGCCCGATCCCGAAGCTATGCGCTACGACCCTTTGCGAAACCGGTTGATCTGGAGCAGTGAAGGAGAAAGGATTCTGCGGGGAACAGATACGGTATTGCAGAATCCCTCTATCAACATCATTTCTTTGCAGGGCCGCTATCGCGATAGTTTTCGGTTGCCCGCCAACCTGCGTATGCAGGCAACTGAAAAAGGCCCGCGGCAAAACGGGGTGCTGGAAGGAATGAGTTTTGATCGCAACTATCAAATACTGTATGTAAACGCGGAAGAGCCTTTGTATGAAGATGGTCCAAGGGCGGGACTTACCGATAACCACCCCTGGATCAGGATCTACCGCTTTGATGTTAGGACCCGGAGGAACACGGCACAGTATGCTTACCAGCTAGACCCTGTTGCTTATCCTGCTACACCGGCCAATGCATTTATGGTAAATGGGGTGCCGGATATACTGGCCCTTGGTGGCAACAAAATGATCGTGATGGAGCGATCTTTTTCTACCGGAAGGCTGCCCTGCACCATCAAACTATACCTGACCGATTTGGGCAGAGCAGGCGATATCCGCAACAACTCTTCCTTACGGCAAACAGCACCCACCAAACCGCTAACCAAAAAACTATTGCTGAACCTGGATTCGCTGGGTGTGTATGTGGATAATCTGGAGGGCATGACACTGGGCCCCCGTTTACCCAACGGACACCAAACCCTGGTACTGGTGGCGGATAATAATTTTAATGCTTTTGAGAAAACGCAGATTTTTGTGTTTGAAATCATTCCATGAGAAATCATCACACCCCTCCGCGAACCCTCCCCGCCCTCCGCGGCTCCGCGGTGAAAAAAACGTCATCCCGCAGAGTGGTTGTATTTCTCCTACTGTTTCTCTCGCTATCTGCCTGTCAGCAAAACCAGGACCCCAACAAACCCCGAATACAGATACAGACATCGAAAGGAGATATTGAAATAGAACTCTACCCGCAACAGGCCCCGCAAACCGTGGCAGCTTTTTTATCCTACATAGATTCGGGATACTATTACAACAGTAATTTTTACCGGGCCCTTACCATGGATAACCAGCCCTCTAATGCACCCAAAACAGAACTGATACAGGGCGGCATCTGGAAAACCAATAACAAACTGGCCGTGCGCATACCAGGTATTCCGCATGAAAACACGGCGCAAACCAACATTCTTCATGATGAAGGTGTGATTTCCCTGGCCCGCGCCGAACCCGGAACGGCCGGTACAGAATTTTTTATCTGCTTAAGCAAACAACCCGGACTGGACCTGGGCGGAGAGAATGTACCCGACAAGCAGGGCTATGCCACTTTTGGTAAAGTGGTAAAAGGGATGGGTGTGGTGCGAAAGATCTCGCGGCAGAACGAGAGCGACCAGTATTTTTCTCCGCCCGTGGCCATCTACAATATTGTGCGTAAATAACGTCAGCGCTTTCACAAATCTTTATACTGCCTTTATTACACCCGGCACGTGGATTGAACAGGTATAGTTGTATTGGATAACCCCCAATCGGCACGTTATGAAAAAGATACCCTGGTTCATGGGCGCCATGCTGGCAGTTTTGGTGCTGGCAGCATGTAGTAGAGCGGCCTATGTACAAAAAGACAATACCATCGATTTCACGAGGATCAATACCTATGCCTGGGTGCTGGGTACACAAAAAGACAGTATTACACAGAAACCTAAAACCAACGACCTGGTAGACCGGAAGATCCGTGAGAGCATAGACCGTAACCTGCAGCAGAAGGGCTGGCGTTTGGCGGTAACCGATCCGGATGTATTGCTGGTATATGACGTAGACATTCAAAGAGAAAACCGTACGGTGAGCGATCCTGTGTATTCTATGCCCACAACCCGCTGGTTTTTTAACCCGTATAGCAGGCGGTATGTGCCCGTCTATTATCCTTCGCAGTTTTTAGGATATGATAACCGGAAAGAAACCATCAAGGAAGGAACACTGACCCTTACTATGATGGATGCACATACCGAAAAAACCATCTGGCAGGGCTGGACCAGTTCTGTAATCAACGGAAAACGCATGACCGATAAAGACATTGAAGACAATGTAAAAGCCATTATAAAGAAGTTGTAACCGCAAGCCCGTTTTATTACCATTATCCGGAAGGCCATACAATAGCGTATGGCCTTCGTCTATTAGATAGCGGTAAGCGTAACCTAAAGAATGCGTAATTTTAGTAGCAGATAACGTTTGTAAAGAAAAGAGTATCCTCATAACCGTTGCCAGGATCTTCAGAAAAGGAAATATGCCATTATCACCAACAGAAAGGAAACGACAAACCAAAACCAACTGGAAAAAGATCCTGCGCTCGCTGGGTCCGGGACTGGTAACGGGCGCCAGTGATGATGATCCTTCCGGTATTGCCACTTATTCGCAGGCGGGGGCACAGTTCGGGTATGCTACTTTGTGGACGGCCTTGTTCACTTTTCCCATGATGGCGGCCATACAGGCCATGTGTGCGAGGATCGGGCTGGTAACCTCGAAGGGTTTAACGGTAACGCTGAAAAATCATTACCCCAAACCGGTATTGTACCTGATGCTGCTTTTTGGTTTTCCTGCCATCACCTTAAATATCGGCTCCGATATACAGAGCATGGGGGCAGTGGCGCATATGCTGTATCCCGGTATTCCGGAAACCGTGTATTGTGTGTCGGTTACAGCTATACTGATGTTCGTGATCATCCAGTTCTCTTACCGCAAACTGGCCGCTATTCTCAAATGGCTATGTCTTTCGTTGTTGTTATATATACTGGTACCCTTTATGGTTGAACAGGATTGGAGCGAAGTGTTGAAGGGTGCATTCATTCCGCAGATCCAGTTCAACAAAGCTTTTCTCGCCATACTGGTGGGTATATTGGGCACCACTATTTCGCCTTATTTGTTTTTCTGGCAGGCCACCATGGAAGCAGAAGATATTGCGCACAAAAGAAAAAAAGTGGTGGTTGACAAACAGATCCTCGATAACATGAAGCTGGATGTGAACCTGGGCATGGCGCTCTCTAACCTTGTTATGTTCTTTATCATTCTTACGGCTGGTGCCGTGTTATACAAAGCGGGGATCCGCCAGATAGATACGGTAGACCAGGCCGCCAAAGCATTGGAACCATTAGCTGGTAAACTCACTTACCTCATTTTTACGATCGGCGTAATTGGTACGGGCTTTCTCGCCATACCGGTGCTGGCCGGTGCGCAATCGTATATGCTGGCAGAAACCTTTGGCTGGAAAGCGGGATTAGATAAAAAATTTCCGCAGGCAAAAGGCTTTTATATATCCATCGTTGTTTCACTGCTGGTAGGGCTCTCGCTGAATTTTGTGGGTATTACGCCGATCCAGGCGCTGATCTATACGGCTATCTTATATGGATTAACCGCGCCGGTGCTGATCGCGATCATCCTGCATATTGCCAATAACAAAAGCATTATGGGCGAGCATACCAATTCCAGACTCTCCAATGTACTCGGTGTCATTACGCTGGTAGTGATGACCGCAGCGGCGGTTGGTTTGTTATATTTTCAGTTTGTCTGAGTTATTGATTTTTCACCCGCACATATTTTTCTATGTTCAAGCGGTTAACGCCGGTGGCTTCTACTATTTCTACGCCGCGTTGGGTAAGGGTATCGCTCTGCAGGGTGAGGGTAAAGCTGAAATCATGACCCTCCCAGGCGCGATCGCTGCAGTAAGTGAGGTGTTCGGTATAAGTGCTATCCTTAAGGGTATAGGTTCCGGCGCCTGCAGAAAAAGACGCGTCGCTGCCCTGCCCTTTGTTCAGATCATGTTGGGTAAATGAAAAATGGGTGGCGTTAATGATCTTGATAAAGGAACGGCCCTTTGTATAATCCGTTACCACCGTATCTCCTTTTTCGATCAGTGTACCACTGAGCAATTGCCAGGTTCCGATGATGGGAAGGGGTTCGGGACCGCTTTGTTTTTCTGTTTTGCTGGTGCAGGAGCTTACAACACTGATCAGCAAAATACAGGCGATTGTTTTTTTCATGCGTTGAATGTAAGGAGTGAGTGAGAGACTATGCCGTTTCATCGTTTTATAGGTTTGCTGCGTATCAATATTTTGGCTGGACCTGCATATTATAAAACATGAAACTCCATTTATCCGTTGTTTCGGCAATGATCTGTTGGGTACTTTTACCCGCACCGTGGCCCGCTTTGGTTTCTATTCTGATCAATACCGGATTGCTGCCTGTTTGGTTTTCCTGCATATGGGCGGCAAACTTGAATGAGTGGGCCGGTACCACGCGGTCGTCATGATCGGCGGTAGTAATGAGCGTGGCAGGATAGGCAGCGGGTTTTACATTGTGCACCGGCGAATAACCGTACAGGTAGTTGAACATTTCTTTACTATCTGCCGATGTACCATAATCATAGGCCCAGCCCGCACCTGCGGTAAAGCGGTGATAACGCAACATATCCATCACACCCACTGCCGGAAACGCTACTTTACACATGTCTGGTTGCTGGGTAATACAGGCACCAATCAGCAGTCCACCGTTACTACCCCCTTCAATGGCCAGTTTTTCTCTGGATGTGTATTTATTATCTGTGAGGTATTTTGCTGCAGCGATAAAATCATCAAACACATTTTGCTTTTTTGTTTTGATGCCCTGTTCGTGCCAGACTTCACCATATTCGCCGCCGCCGCGCAGATTGGGTACCGCAAATACACCACCATTTTCCAGCAAAATCATATTCGATGTGCTGAAGAAGGGCGTCACACTTACACTGAATCCACCATAGGCATACATCAGACAGGGGTTCTTTCCGTTCAGCTCCATTCCTTTTTTGTAGGTAATGATCATCGGAATTTTTGTGCCGTCTTTAGAAGGATAAAATACCTGTTTGGATTCATATTCATCCAGATTAAAATCAAGTTTGGGCTGTTTGTACAGGCTGGTTTTACCAGTGGCGATATTCATTTTATAAATAGAGTAAGGCGTGGTATAACTGGTATAGCCATAAAACAATTCTGTATCATCCTGTTTTCCGGAAAAACCACTGGCGCTGCCCAGGCCCGGTAGTGTGATTTCGCGGATCTGTTTTCCGGTTCTGTCGTATTGATACACTTTGCTAACGGCATCTTTCAGGTAAGAACAAAAAAGGGATCCGCCTGCGGCAGATGCGCTCAACACTTCCGGTTTGGCTTCTATCAGTGTTTTCCAGTTGCTTTCTTCGGGTGTGGCGATGGGTGCCAGCATTAATTTTCCGGTTGGTGCATTTCTGTCTGTCTGAATATAAAAATAACGATCATCCACATCTACTACGGTGTGCTGGTTGTTCCTGTCGGCCACCAGTGTTTTTACAGGTGCCGATGGTTGGGTAAGATCCATTACCAATAGACTATTGCCATAGGTAGAATTGGCAGCATAGATAAAGAGCCATTTCTGGTTCTCGCTAACCGTTGCACCGATATACCGGATAGATTCGTTTTTACCTGCATAGATCAGCTTATCCGTATTTTGTGCGGTGCCAACTTTGTGAAAATAGAGTTGGTGATTGTCTGTTTTACCCGCCAGAAAACTACCTTCTTTGGGTCGTTCGTACGTGCTGTAAAAAAATCCTTCATTGCCTTTCCAGGTAGCGCCGCTGAATTTGATATCCTGCATGGTATCGCCCACCTGTTTTTTGTTGATGGCGTCCATTACAATGATCTTCTGCCAGTCGCTGCCCCCTTCCGAAATATTATAAGCTGCCATGGATCCGTCTTTTGAAAAACTGATATTGGACAGCGATGTGGTACCATCTTTTGAAAAGCTGTTGGGATCCAGAAACAGTTCTGCAGCGCCACCATCCACAGGCTCACGGTATAATACATACTGATTCTGCAGGCCGGAATTTTTAGAATAGTAATTATATTTTCCTTCCCGGGTGGGGGCGGAAAATTTTTCATAATTAAACAGGTGTTCATACCGTTTGCCAATGGCTTCGCGGAAGGGGATCTGTTTCAGGTAACCCTGGGTTACTTCGTTCTCTGCAGCTACCCAGGCGGCGGTTTCTGCACTGGTATCATTCTCGAGCCAGCGATAGGGGTCGGCTACGATGGTTCCGAAATAATCGTCTTTAACAGTACTGTCTTTTTTGGTTGCCGGATATTTCACTTCAATCATTTTAAAATCGGTAGAATCGTTTTTGCAGGAAAAAAAGAGCACACCCGTAAGCAAGGGTAATATTTTCTTAAGCATGGTAAGGGATTTGGTATAGTAAGATAAGGTTTTTTGTGAGGGCTCATAACCCATTCTCCCATCAACCCGTGCAAACCCTGTTCATCCCCTCACTTACCCTGTAATGGTCCTGAATGTAAGATTTACCCGGGGCCGGCGGGTTTGTTTGGTGGGTGGTAAGCGGTGCAGCCAGTAGGTTTGGGTGGTATCTTTCATTACGAGTAAACTGCCGTGCTCCAGTACCAGCGATACGGTTTCGCCACTGGTCTTGTGTTTAAACGCAAACTTACGCTCTGCACCAAAACTTAAAGAGCCAATGGCGCCATCTTTTTTCAGGTCCTTTTCACCATCGCTATGCCAGGCCATGCCTTCCTCGCCGGTATGGTAGAGGTTGAGCAGGCAGGAATTAAAGGTTTCGCCGGTTTTTTCTTCCACCAGTTGTTTCAGCTGCAGCAGTTCCGGCGTCCAGGGCAGGGCTTTTTTGGTATTGTTGGAGTACCTGTATTCAAAAGCGCGGTCGCCATACCAGGCCACTTTGCGTTTGGTGATGATACGTTTGCCGAAGAGGATGGCTTCATCATTCTTCCATTCAATATTGTTCAGCAATACCTGCAGGTACTGATCGGCTGTGCTGCGGTTCAGCAGTTTGCCGTAATAATGTACGGTGCCGTCTTTGGGTAAGAGATTGGTGTTTTCGTTACTGAACAGATTCATTTTTCCAATTTTGATAAGCGGCCCTCATACAATGTGCGCAGGGCCGGTAGCCGTTTGCGATGGCATCTTCTTCCGATGCAAAGAAAACCCGGTTTTCCCGTTTCATCTTTTTGCCCGACCTGCAAGATAAAATACCATAAATCCGCAATTTGCTGTTACCGCCGAGATGAATCTTTTTTTGCCTGATCAGGCTTCGGATGGTAGCGTCGTCCAATTGATCGTTTTTTTGCAAGACAGATAATTGTATTACAAATATGGGATGGAATTGTTGAGGTTACAACCCGGAACTTGCGGTTTAGCGTTCTGTGTTCCGGGTTTTTCATTTGTCTGTTCCTTGTTCTTCTGTTCCCATTTCCGGCCACTATGGCGACGATAAATCCAGAACAGGCTAATAACCAATTGTATAACAACAGGCCTCTCCCTACAAATTCCCGGCCTTTTAGGTAGCAATATTTTCTACTAAATCCTGCCGATTAGTGAGTAACTTTATAGCAGGTACTACTACAACTACCCAACCGGCACTCTCAACAATTCTTTGTCGTGGGTTAATTTTCTGCACTACAATCATATTTATTTTTCATGGTTGCTTAGGTTGTAAGAGGCAGCATGGGTTATCTGTTCGCCAATCTTCTGCAAAGCATACTAAAATCAGGGTTATGAAAAAATGTATCCTGCTGATGCTGACAGTGCTTTCTTTTTCCATGTCCGGTAAGGCACAAACTTCTGCGCAGCAAACCAGCAGCAAGGCAGCTACCGGTTATTATCAATATGATACGACTCGGCAGTTAGTGAGTCTGGTTAAAAATGCAGCAGCCCATCTCCTCGCCAGGGGCGAAGCGGCATTTAAAGACTTCAGAACAGAAGGCAGTGAATGGAGAAGGGGCGAGTCTTATGTTTTTGTGCTGGATACCCGGGGCAATATGCTCGTACACCCCGATCGGGCACTGGAAGGAAATAATACGCTGGATCTGAAAGACATTAACAACAAGCCTATTATCCGTGGACTGCTGGCGGTAACCTATAACCACAAGCACCAGCATGCCGGCTGGTATCATTACCAGTGGCCGGTTCCGGGTTCGCCGCTTCCCCGCTGGAAGAGTACCTATGCCATGCGGATCAGTACCGGTTCCGGCAAAGAATATATTGTGGCCAGTGGCATGTACAACGACCGCATGGAACGCGAATTTGTGGTAGATGCAGTGAACGATGCAGTGGCCGATATTGAGAAAAAGGGGAAAGAGGCTTTTGCGTTGTTTCACGATCCTGCCGGTCCGTATATGATGAAAGACGCTTACATTTTTGTAACCGATACCAACGGGGTAGAACTGGTAAATCCTGCTTTTCCCAATCTGGAGGGCCGAAACCTGCTTGACCTGAAAGACACGGAAGGAAAATACCTGGTAAGAGAAATGCTGGCTAAACTGAAAAGCAGTGGTTCCGGTTGGGTAAACTATCTGTGGCCCAAACCCGGAGAGAGCATCTCAACAGAAAAAGCGACTTATGTAAGCAAAGCAAAAATGGGTAACCAATGGGTGCTGGTGGGTTGCGGCGTTTACCTGGCCGATGCGCCCAAAGCAACAAAAACAACCCCCAAAATGAGTGCCGCCGAATTGCTGACCCTGGTGCGCGATGCGGCAAAGCTCATGGAACAGCAGGGAGAAAAAGCCCTGCCCGCATTCAGAGAAAAAGGATCGCGTTGGTTTCATGATGATACTTATTTCTTTTTGTGGACACTAGATGGCACCAGGATCTTTCACGCCGCCAACCCGGCCGGTGAAGGAATGGATGTGAGCCGCTTAAAAGATGTACAGGGTAGACCTATTGGACAGATGTGTATTGAAACCGGGGCCACCCCCGGGGGTGAAGGTTGGATCCATTATCTCTATCCGGAACCGGGCGATATTTTTCCTATCTGGAAGTCTACCTATATTAAACGCATCACTTTCCCTTCGGGCGAGCAGTACCTGCTGGGTTGCGGTATTTATAATATGCAGATGGACCGAACCTTTATTGAAGAACTGGTAAACCGTGCCGCTAACCTGGTTGCCAGTCAGGGAGCGGGTGCTTTTAACCAGCTACGCAGTAAAACGGGTCCCTTTGTGTTTATGAATGTGTATGTGTTTGTGCAGGATACCAAAGGTACCGAGCTGGTAAATGCTGCGCAACCGGGTCTGGAAGGTCAGAACCTGCTGAGCCTGCGCGATCTGAAGGGTAAACTGGTCATCAAAGAACAGCGCGATGCAGTGTTGAAAAAAGGAAGTACCTGGCTGTCATTTTACTGGTACCGCCCCGGCGATAATATACCGGCACTGAAACACACGTATGTGCGGAAAGTACAGTACAAGGGAACCACTTATATTGTAGGTGCCGGTTTTTATGCGGCAGCGAGGTAGGTATTGTAAAGTATGTTTGATTTTTCTGTTTCAAATCCGCCATAAGAACACAGCTGCCTGCTCGTTTTTATCAGACCTTGTTATCCTCTCGTTGAAACGCGCAGTAAGGGGTTAGGGGTTGGCGGGACAGTGCGACAATCTCAACCTATTTTTTCTATTACCCTGCGCTTCAGCGAGTGGAATAAGTACCCCCTTTTATATATTGTAGGCCCGTTAGTGCCGGGCTGTTGTTGGGGCTGAAGCCCGGGGAATCTATCATGATAATTTGCCCTAGCATGAAGGCTGGAATTATAGATAGGTAGGTGTTGCAAAGGAGCTGTTGTTTTTCGGTGAAGGCTTTGGGAAAGAGAATGAGACAACTAAATTATATTAACCCCATGCTTTAGCATGGGGATTGGGTGTCTTGTTAAGGTGTCGGGCTTTAGCCCCAAGCCTTCAGACTGCGGCTTGGTTTCTTTTACAGCAGATCGGCTTTGACCGATAGTATTTTCCCCTCTTTGAATGTAAAATCAAACCGTCCTCCTATTTTTCCCTCAGGAAACGCTCCGGTGAACTCCACTTCAATATGGGCTTTGGCCTTACTGATGATTTCTAAGGTAACAAGCCGTGTTTGTGTTTTGTACCCTATGAAATAATCCTCAAAATATTTTCGGATCCCTTTGTGTCCCACAAAAGAACGCCCAACCGAAGGGTCATCCAGCACAGCATCTTTATGGTATTGTTTCAAATAAAGATCAATGTCATAGGCGTTACCTGCTGCCAACCAGTCTTGTATAAATGTTTGAATATCCATTCGGGTTGTTTACTGGGAAGAGTGTTTGAATTCTATTGGTGTCTGGTTGGTTTTTTTCTTAAACAGTTTGTTGAATGACTGTGGATGCTCAAATCCTAACCGAAAGGCAACTTCTGCAACAGATAAATTGGTTGCCGTCAGATATTCTTTGGCTTTTTCAATCAGTGTATCGTGAATTTTCTGTTGTGCATTATGGCCTGTTAAAGAACGGAGTACATCGCTCAGATAACGGGGCGAAAGATTGAGCTGCTCTGCCAGGTACTCAACAGTGGGAAGACCCCTGCTGAGCGACTCTTCTTTGTTAAAATAGTTGTTCAACAGCTGTTCCAGTTTGGCAAGCAGATCGTGATTGACTGCTTTTCGGGTGATGAATTGCCGCTTATAGAAACGGTTACTATAATTGAGCAGAACTTCAATATGAGAGATAACCAGATCCTGGCTAAAATCATCGATCGTGTTATCGAGTTCTTCCCTGATGTTCTCAAAAACAGAAAGGATAACCTGTTTTTCCCTGTCAGAAAGAAACAGCGCCTCATTTGCTGTATAGGAAAAAAAGCCAAAGGTTTTGATCTTATTATCGAGCGGGTAACCTCTCAGAAAATCCGGATGAATCAGCAGCGTGTAACCTGAATAATCCTGCTCATCATCAGCACAGGCAATGACCTGGTTGGGTGAAATAAACGACAATCCACCTTCGTCAAAATCATAATAACCCTGACCGTATTTGATTTTTCCGGTTAAACTTTTTTTGTAAGAGATTTTATAAAAATTTAGCAGGATAGATTTGGGCCACTCCTCGTAAGGGGTTTGAATGTCTGCGTAATTCACCAGGCTGATCAGGGGATGGGATGGTTTTGGAAAGCCTAAAACTTTGTGTAAAGCAGAAATAGAATTCAGTTTAAGCGGTATTTTTTTTTCACTTTCCATATTGCTAAGGTATACTTTCCTCTAGTATTTATTTTTCAGGAACAGCCAATGTCAGGTCGTGGTAAATCCGATGGGTACTCATTTTCCATTCACCATTTATCTTATGTAAAGTAGGCTTATAGTAACCGGATTCTGTGGGTGTTACACTCCCTTGTAAACCTACGGTACCAGTGGGCCAGCCGTTTTCAGGCTGCTCTGCACCAACCGAATCAAACCGGATAAACCGGGCATCCATTTCGGCTTCGTCACCAGTAATAGAAATAATAGGATCATGCGTAGTATGATGACTTCAGCCTTTGGCCGGGAGCGCTTTCATCAGGTGGGAGATGGCATTGGTAATTTCCTGTTTACCGGATAGAACCAATAACTGTCTGGGCTTGCCGGCATTGAAATCATAGATCTCCACTTTTCCATCGGCCATGAATAGATTGCTTAGTCTTTCACCATCCAGCGCATCAGCTGCTCTTACATATTGCGCCAGTACTTCCTGTACTTCCCTTTCCGGGCTTTTTTGATGTTTACCGGGTCTTTCCACTTTTTGTTTCATTGTTATAGGTTTATATAAACAAGACTGAATGTTATTTTCTATCCAAACATTGGTCTGAGAACCGTTTCTGCAAAATACTCCAATGTGGTTGGTGTGGTAGATAGCTGATCGCGAACGGCGTTGTTGAAATATCCGTCATTGATTGCCCTATAGCGTTCGGTAATCATATCGGCCCTGCTTTCAGACATGCCGGTTTTCAACAAGGTGTTTTTATACGCTTCATAGGAATATTGTACATATTGAAGTGCCGGGTTGCCAATTGCTTTTCCCACTATGCCCGCTATTTCTGTTTGTGTGTAATCCCTGTTTCCCAAAAGATCCTGGTGTGTTTTGCCACGAAAAGCCAGGCTTACCAGCTGAGATGCTGCCAATTGAGCAATATCGTTGGTGGCAATTAGTCCTGTGCGTATAGCTGGTCTTAATGGGTTTGCGATGGTATTGAACAACTTTAATGATTCAATGCAATTTTCCATAAAAGCTTCTGGCCGCAGACTCAGCACATGTACATCGGCAGGAAGCCGGTTTAATCTTATCTCTTGTCTGCCCAAACCCTTTACAGTACCCGTATGCTCAATATCGTGGGCGCCCTGCGAGGAGATAAAAACCACATTTTTTACACCCGTATGTAAGATTGCCTGCACTTGCGCCTCACCAATTTCATCCTGTAAAGCACCAAAGTCCAGTGTATTTTTATCGGGCGGCAACATCAGTAAAACGGCTTTGGCACCTGCAAAAGCGCCACGTAAAAATGGCATATCTGTCATTTGCCCTAACGCGATTTCTGCACCTGCTTTTTGTAGTGATACTAAGGTTTCCGCATTTCTGCCGATCAGTTTTACTTTTACATGTTTTGCCAATAAATCTGCGGCCACCCTGGAACCTATTTTACCCGACCCTCCTGTAATAACAATCATTGTATAAAGATTTCGTTATCAAATAATTTTTTCACTTTTACATATTGCCCTTCTGCGCCCAGCCGTATTCTTTCTTCGTATATATCAACAGCATCTTTTCCGGCAATGTAGCGTAGCTGGTTTCTGTTATCAGATGCCGCTTCATAGATCTGTTCGGCAATACTGTTGGCAGTGGAAAATTGGCGAACCCGCTCTTCACTATAACCTGCACTAACTTTTTCTACCAGCTGTTTATAAGCCGTATGTGTGCCGCCATCCATTGAACGTCCTGCAAAATCGGTTTGAATGCCTCCCGGCGCTATTATTTTTACGGTAATACCTGTATGTGCCAGTTCATAGGCCAGACTTTCAGAAAAGCCATCTATGGCAAATTTGGTAGCGGCATATACCGAACAGGTTGGGTAACCGGTAAGGCCAAAGATGGAGGAGATATTAATGAACATTCCCTTTTTCCGCGCCCGGAAATAAGGTAAAAACGCCCGTGTGGTTCTGATTACCCCCAATAAATTGGTATTAATTTGCCGGACGATTTGTTCATCTGATAAAGCTTCTAATACACCCACCAATCCGTAACCCGCGTTATTGAGTACAAGATCAACCGGGTATTGCTTGATAATGGCCTGCACCGTATCATTGATTTGTTTTTCGTCTGTTACATCCAGCTTATGTATGGTAACATTTGCCAGTGTTGTTAACTCCGTTTCGTTTTCGGGGTTTCGCATGGTAGCTATCACCTGCCAGCCGCGCAACTGAAACAGTTTAGCAGTGGCCTTCCCGAGCCCTGCCGATGCTCCGGTAATAAAAATGGTTTTCTGCATTTCTTTTATTTACTTTTTTATAGTACAAATCTCAGCTGAAGAAAAAGCATCGGGGTTGCCATATTGAGTTTGGTTGTAGCCAAAATGACGAGGTAGCACTATAATTGTTTTATTGCCCAAACCGGAGAACTTCAACCCTTCAGCAGGGCTGAAGGTTGGGGTAATAGGGGGTTCTATGTTCTGTGTTTTCGGCTCGTCTGTTCATCTGTTCCTTTGGCTACCGAAAAGCCCTCACAGTATTTACACCTACACCTGTAAAGTCTTTTCAGTACAAGACAATTGAGTGAAAACCGGGTAAGAACTGAAGGAAGACTGAACCGGAAGCGGAGTTGAAGGGCACCTGAGTCCCACTTGAAGGGGTGGTGAGACAGCCTGAAGGCTGGGGTTATAAATGAATGGTGTTCTACAGGAATCGTCTTTTTTGGAGCGACTCTTAGGGATCGAGAAAAGCACAATGGATTTTATTAACCCCATGCTTTAGCATGGGGATTGGGCGTGTTGTTGGGCTTCCGGGCTTCAGCCCTCTACTACCTCAGGGCTGAAGCCCGGAAGTATAATGGGAGCGTAGCCCCCAGCCTGTGGTTATAAATGAATGGTGTTCTACAGGAATTGTCTTTTTTGGAGCGACTCTTGGGGAGCGGGAAAAGAATAACCCATTCATTTTGCATGCTGCCAGCAATAACTACTTCCTGCCTTGGCGGTTCTGCTGCATTGGCTACCCTTTTTGGTGGTAGCCTGGCACTGGCCGCTTTTTTTAGCGGGCTCTTTCTTTGGCTTTTCCGGTGCCGCGCAAACACCGCAGGTACCGCCGCCGCGACAATAATTGCAGGATGAACAGCTACTGCAGGCCCGGCAGGACGCGGAACCGACACACCTGCCATAAACAATGGCGGCAGGGTGTGAACTAAATGAGGTAAAGAATAACAGCAATAACAGGCAACCAACAATCGAATAATTTCGCATGGCGATTCATTTGCTAGAAAATATACTACTGATTTGGCAGACTTGCAATAGCTCCAGCCGATTGGTATATCCGCCGCCCAAGTGTGCGATGCCGCTTCCATCGACACAAGCGCAACAAGCGTTCTGCGTTAAGCATTCTGCATTCACCCCTTGTCCCTGTCATACAAATCATACCCAACCCAATGCCCCCAACCACCTCATACCCTTTCTGCGTTCCTAAACAACTACTAACTTTACACTCTTAACTATTAACTCCAAACTCCAGACTCTCCCCCATGCCTTTCAAACTTCACTCCTCCTACCAACCCTCCGGCGATCAACCCAATGCTATTCAACAACTTACCGAGGGAGTGAACGAGGGCGAAGCTTTCCAGACCCTGCTGGGGGTTACCGGCTCGGGTAAAACCTTTACCATTGCCAACCTGATCCAGAACACCCAACGCCCCACCCTGGTGCTTACGCATAATAAAACCCTGGTGGCGCAGTTGTATGGCGAGTTCAAACAGTTTTTCCCGGATAATGCCGTGGGTTATTTTGTTAGTTATTACGATTACTACCAGCCCGAAGCCTATATGCCCGTGAGCGATACCTATATTGAAAAAGACCTGAGTATTAACGAAGAACTCGATAAACTGCGCTTACAGGCCACATCGCAACTGCTGAGCGGACGGCGCGATATTATTGTGGTGGCCAGTGTGAGTTGTATTTATGGTATGGGTAACCCTACCGAATACGAGAACGGCATCATCCGCATACACAAAGGTATGGTCATTAGCCGGCAGGCTTTTCTGCATGCACTCGTAAACAGTTTATACAACCGCTCGCAGGGCGATTTTACCCGAGGTACTTTCAGGGTAAAGGGCGATACGGTGGATATTAACCTGCCCTATGTGGACTTTGGTTACCGCATCACTTTTTTTGGCGATGAGATTGAAGAGATCGAAAGCATTGAAACCAGCAGCAGCAAACGCATTGGCATTATGGAGAATGCCGCCATTTTTCCGGCTACGCTGTACCTCGCCCCCAAAGACATGATCGTGGAAGTGATGCACGAGATCCAGGACGAGATGATGGCGCAGGTGGAATATTTTACGAAAACCGGCAAATACATTGAGGCCCAGCGTTTAAAAGAGCGGGTGGAATATGATATGGAAATGATCCGCGAGCTGGGCTATTGTAACGGTATTGAAAACTACTCCCGCTTTTTCGACCGTCGCAAACCCGGTACGCGACCCTTCTGTTTGCTGGATTATTTTCCGAAAGATTACCTGATGGTGATCGATGAGAGTCACCAGACCATACCCCAGGTGGCCGGCATGTACGGCGGCGACAGGAGCCGTAAAATGGTGCTGGTGGATTATGGCTTCCGTTTGCCGAGTGCGATGGATAACCGACCCCTGAACTTTCATGAGTTTGAGAGCCTGATTGGTCAAACCATTTTTGTAAGTGCCACCCCCGGCGATTATGAGCTCGAGAAAACGGGTGGTGTGGTGGTGGAGCAGATCGTGCGCCCTACGGGATTACTGGATCCGCCGATCGAGATCCGCCCGAGTGTGAACCAGATTGATGACCTGCTGGAAGAGATTGATAAAACAGTAAAACAGGGTTACCGGGTATTGGTTACCACTTTAACCAAACGTATGGCGGAAGAGATGGATAAATACCTCGGGCGCATCAATATCAAATCCAAATACATTCATAGCGATGTGGATACACTGGAGCGGGTAGAGATTCTGCGGCAGTTACGTTTGGGAGAAATTGATGTATTGGTGGGTGTGAATTTATTACGTGAAGGACTGGACCTGCCCGAAGTAGCATTGGTGGCCATACTGGATGCAGATAAGGAAGGCTTTTTGCGTAACGAAAGAAGCCTGACGCAGACCGCGGGCCGCGCCGCACGTAATGTGGAGGGCCGCGTGATTTTTTATGCCGACCAGATGACGGAAAGCATGCAGCGTACCATTGACGAGACCAGCCGCAGGCGAGAGAAACAGGTGCAGTATAATACCGAACATGGTATTACACCTAAAACCATTATTAAATCGATTGAGCAGGTATATGCGCAGGGATCGGTGCTGGATATTAAGGGCTATGATCCGTCTAATCCTTATGCGTTGCAGAAAGATGAGGAACTCGTGAAACATGAAGCGGCCGAAGAGCAGGTGAGTTACCAGACCATTCCGCAGATGGAGAAAGCGATCAGCAAGACCAAAAAAGAAATGGAAAAAGCCGCCCGCGACCTGGACTTTATTGAAGCGGCAAGGTTACGCGATGAAATGTTCCGCTTACAGAAAGAGCTGCAGGCCATGCAATAAAATTTTTTATTCCCGCAAAGGCGAAGCCATCAGAGAGTCCCTCTTTTGCTTTTTCTTTTTTTTAGCTCTTATCGAAATATCCTCCGACTATCAGCGTAATAGCTAAAAGTGTGGGAGGTTGCAATAAGAGAAGAACGAAGAAAAGAAGGAATAAAGAAAGTTGCGGAAATCAACCGTGCTCTTGTGCCTTGGTGTGGTATAAAATTTCACACCAAGGCACAAGGGCACGGTGATTAGCAGGGTTCACTAAGAGTGGATAAGCGAGAAAGAGGGGAAAGGGAGTGCCGGCTTTTGCGGGTAAGGATATAACCATACAAAAGCACGGCGATCAACTGTAAACCTCGATCTTCCCCCTTATTGATCTATCTGGCTGGCATTGTTTGATAAAAAAAATTTACGAACGAGGTATGTCAGGAAACAGCAAACCCCCAGAAGGCTAAACCCGAAACAATCCCTGAAATAACAGAGCGGTAATGTGATACCCGGTGAAAGGGAACCCTCTGCTCCCGGGCGGTTGGGAGTAATGATACAGTTGATTTTACAGAGCTGCTGTATCAACCATTGAATGTTGCACATGTGTATGATAAATGTTTAGTGTAATTAGCTGCAAAACCACAGAATGGATTTGCCGGAATGATTAGATCGTAAATAAAACAGTATTGATTTAAACAAGAGAGAGACGAAACCCAAATAAACTGCCATTTACATTGTGCTTTTTACGCCTCTCTCTCTTGTTTGTCATCATTTTTTTAGCGGATCTGTGCTCTTACCACACCGGCAGCATGTGCCACGGAGTGTGCGTTAATATAAATAGCATCACTTAACAGCGAACTGTAAACAGCATCAGAAACGCTGATCACTTTTAAAGTATTAAAATCAGCTTCTGCGGCATAGAAGCCCAGTAATACGGGTCCGTTGGCATTGGCAGCGGCAGTATGAATATGGGCCGCACTCATTACATCGCCGGCTTCGAGACCGGTCATGCTCACTTTCAGATAGGTTTTTTTGTTTTCTGTTAAACGGATCACGGCCAGTCCGAAAGCGGTTGTATTAACAGCCGGAACTTCGTTGGCACCGCTCATGAGCAGGTCTGCTGCAAAAACGATCTTGCTGTCTACCTGCCCGCGTAATAATCCAGCGGGCGCCTGTGTACTATGAATGTTTACATAGGTTTCCATGTTTTGTAAAGTGTCTATCTGTCCGGCTCTCAGTACAGGGGTTACACCAGAAACACCAGCGGCGCTGAAGGTTCCGTCGAAGGGAATTTTGACTGCACCATTCGATCCGGCGTTACCCGCATGGATATGTGCAGCCGTTAATGCATCGCCGGCTGCTAAACCGGTTACTGCGATATTGTACCTGAGGGTGTTATCACTCAGCAGTTCCAGTGTGGCCACAGCAGTTTCTGTACGGTTGGCAATGGCCGGTACTTCGTATTTTGCACTCATGGTAACGGTTTTTGACCAGGTTACGGTGGGAGTGTTGGTAACAGTGTTCTTCTTGCAACTGATTAATAGGAACGTGGCAGCAGCCATCGTAAAAAGAAGGTGGATCTTTTTCATTGGTATGTATTATTTTTAGAGAGGTACGCTTGCTGAGTAGTTTTGGTTGGCTGTGTTTCGCAAGAAATTTTTTTTTGTGGCGTGGCAGAATCAAAAAATGAATCTGTTTTTTTAAGTAGCGAATTGGTTATCAAAAGAAAAACAACGAATAAAATATTTTTTTTACGGACGATATTTTTTTACACACAATAAGATCTATATGAAAATCATGTACGCGCTTTTCTGCCTGGTTATAACCACTACCGGTTTATGGGCACAGGAAAAAAAACAAGGCACACCCGATAAAACCAAACCCGTACAAACCGTAGAAGCCGCCTGCGGCCAGTGTAAACTGGGTCTGCCCGGTAAAACCTGCGACCTGGCGGTGCGCATCAATGGTAAATCCTATTTTGTAGAAGGGGTACATATTGATTCGCTGGGCGATGCACATGCGAAAGATGGGTTCTGTAATGCGATACGAAAAGCCAGGGTACAGGGTGAAGTAGTGAAGGATAAGTTTAAAGCGAGTTATTTTGTATTGGTACCGGAAAAGGAGAAGCCATAAACGCTCTCCCCCAAATATCCGGAAAGGGTAAGGATAGCCTGATAAGTTTTGCTTCGGACAATAAAAGAAAATACAGGATATACAGCAACCTTACATGAACGGTTTTGCTATGAATGGTTTTTTCTGGAATTTTACCTGCCCCTTCACCTTTTCCTTTAAAACCTTTGCATGGAAAGAGAACATCATTATGCCGTAACTACTGAGTGGACGGGCAATACCGGTACCGGTACACAATCTTACCGGTCTTATGAAAGAAGTCACGAGATCAGGGTAGAGAATAAAGCTGGAATACAGGGTTCTTCAGACCCTGCCTTTCGTGGTGATAAAACCAAACACAATCCGGAAGACCTGCTGCTGGCTTCTTTGTCGGCCTGCCATATGTTATGGTTCCTGCATTTTTGTTCCGAAGCAGAAGTGATCGTTACGGCGTATACAGATCATGCCGTAGGTACGATGGCGGAAACATCTAACGGAAGCGGTCATTTTACAGAAGTGATTTTGCGTCCGCAGGTGGTGGTAACCCATGCCTCTATGATTGATACGGCCAATGCACTGCATACCAAAGCACACCAATATTGTTTTATTGCCAACTCGGTTAATTTCCCGGTACGGCATGAGCCGGTTTGTACGGTTGCGTAAGAAGGTGCATACCCGGTTTTTCCAACAGGATTTTTGTTGTATGGCTTTCGCCGGTAATTTTTATAACTTACCGGCAAACCGATCGTATGCGCTTCCTGTTTCGTTGGATAGTTCGCCTGGTGTTATGCTTACTGGTAATGGTATTGCTGGCCGGCCTGTTTTTTGGTAAAAAAGATCTTCCGGCAGAAATACTGGTGCAAAAATATGGCCAGCCCCCCTCGCAGTTCATGAACCTGATGGGCATGCGGGTACATTACCGCGATGAAGGAAACCGGAACGATACGGTACCACTGGTATTGATACACGGCACATCTTCTTCCCTGTTTACCTGGGATAGTACCGCTTTACTGCTGGGCCCGCTGCGCCGCATCATCCGTTTTGACCTGCCGGGTTTTGCCCTCACGGGCCCGCATCCACAAAGGGATTACAGCATGAACATGTATACCCGTTTTGTAGATTCGGTATTGATCCGGTTGGGCGTTCGTCATTGTGTGATCGCCGGCAACTCGCTGGGCGGTGCCATTGCCTGGCATTATGCGATTCGGTATCCGGCCAAAGTAAACAAACTGGTGCTGGTGGATGCGGGTGGTTATATACCCAAAGACAAAATAGAACTGCCACTCGGTTTTCGCCTGGCTAAAATGCCGGTGGTGAATAACCTGGTAAAATGGATCACCCCCATACAGCTGGTGCGTAAAAGCGTAGAAGATGTATATGGAGACAAACGCCGTGTTACAGATGCATTGGTAGATCTGTATTCCGATATGACCTTACGTGCAGGCAACCGGCAGGCGCTGATAGACCGGATGCAACTGGGTTTGGGCGAAGATGCTTCTGCACAGATCCGAACGATACAGATTCCCACACTGATTATATGGGGCGATCAGGATCATTTGATACCGGTATCTAATGCGACCCAGTTTCATAATGATATTAAGGGAAGCGAACTGATCATATTAAAAGGTATAGGGCATGTGCCGATGGAAGAAGTACCCTGGGATTTTGCGCGGGCGCTGGTTCCGTTTTTGCAAAAAAAATGATGGGTGTGATGTTGGTCAGGCGACAAACATCGGCTGCCAGAATATATTTTATCGTTGTTGTGATTTGGTAGGTAAGTAACATTGAATTCCCAAGGCTGGTGAAATGGCAAGAAAAGAGCTGTTATCATATTTTCCAAAACGATGCTCCAAATCCAGAAATCGAAAGGTAACTACAGTAGCGGAGCTAATTGTGTAGTTGAAAGTCAATGAAAGTCCTGCTCTGGCAATATATCCATAAACTGTGCCTCGTTCAAAGGGAATGCCTATTGGAACCCCGTCCTGGTATGTTTCACCTTTACTGGCATATTTGTTTTTAAGATAATGCAAGAAGATTCCAGGTACAAATTGTAGTCTGGACCCCATTTTTGCCCGGTATTCAGAAAATACACCAATGGAGTTATAGACGTCCGTAGTCGTTCCAACATTCATCCGATTAGATCCTCCTCCTTGCTGTAAAGGTGATCGCCTGGAATAGGGTTGTTTATAGATGAGATGATTATACTCAATTCCATATGCCAACCTGTTTTTAGCGAGGTAACCAACTCTCAGATTCCCGATAAAGGGGTGTGAATGCAAGTCATTAGAATTGGTGCTCCATTTAAACACTCCGGCTGCAGCTTCGACAAAAAAAACTTCTTTGTTCTGTTGAGCATTAGAGAAGTATGTCAAAGCCACCAGGTAAGTCACTAAAAAACTTCTGGTAATCATAGGGTATGAAGTTAAACCACAAACATAGTCCTTCAGGGAGTTCTTAAAATCTTTATACAAGAATACAATATCAGGGCCTTAAGCCGAAGTTAACCTACATCAGGATGCCAGCGCGATCTCTATCTGTTTGATATGATCAAAATTATGCTGCGCTACTTTATCAAATTCCTGTTGTAATGTGCGGATACCGGCGGCGGTATGAAAAAATGTTTTCTGTTCCGAACCCGCATAGTGTTTTTCAGCAAGATAAATAATCGAAGTTCTGACAGCGGCAAAAACAGCTTTGCTGATGGCCAATGGATAGGTATTGTAATCCAGTTGCTCACTCCAGCGTTCCTGGTCAAACACCACCACAAAGGGATGCAGTTCTGCAATGGCCCTGCGGATCCTTTCATTCAATACGATCTCTGTATCGGCGAGATGGTTCAGGATCTGGCGGATGGACCATTTACCGGGGCCATAGGTTTTAGCCAACTCCGATTCGGGCAGATCGTAAAAAGCTAATGTTTTATCACGGGTTGTTTTGAGTAGTTCGATGGTTTCCATAGTGAGATATTGTTGTTGTGAATGAGAAGTGTTGGTGATGGATGTTGGTCTGGCGACCAATATCAGTGAGGTAAAATAAAAAAGAAATCTCCGTTTGGTGGAGATTTCTTTTTTATTTTCTTCTGACTGCCCTATGGCAGCGGATACATTATTTCTGTAAAGCGGTGATTTGCTTGTTTAGTTCGTTCCATTTGCCCTGCAGTTCTTTTAACTGCGCCTGTACCTGACTTACCCCGCTTACCATTTGTGTGGTAGGCGGCATGTCTGTTTCGTTCAACATGGCCAGTAAAGAAGCAAAGCCGGATTCGGCACTGCCGAAAGTGGCTACCGGTCCGCCGCCACCTCTTCTGCCTCGGGAAACACCTTCGAGTGCTGCCAGTTCCTGTTCCAGTTTAGTGATGGTTTCTTTGTTGGTGCCGGCTTTGTTCAGCAGGTCCTTCAGTTGTTTACCTGCTAAGCTGATTTCTTCTTTGGCTTTGCGGGCGGCCAGTCTGCCTTCGTAACAGGTTACCGATAAACGGTGTTGCTGCTGCAGGCCGGCGATACTGGTTGTAACACGCGGATCCATTTTTACGGTCAATGGTTGGGTAAATGTTTTTCCATTCACCGTCAACTTCACGGTGTAGGTTCCCGGCAACACCCAGGGCGAATTTTTTTCAGGAGCTGTGTTCTGATAAATCGCCGTCATTGGGAAAGATACCGGTTCATCAATGGGCGTATAATGCATGTCCCACAAAAAACGGTGTGAACCAGCTTCAGCTGACAGGATCTGTTGCGGACGGATCCAGTACAAAGGAATATTCACTTCAGGGATCTCATAAGGTTTATCGAGGCTGCTATATCTGCGTACAGATTTACCCGCAGCATCAACAATCTCCAGGCTTACTTCGCCCTGCGCTTTTTCTGCGAGATAATAGTTGATGATGGCACCATCGGGTGGGTTTTGTCCGCCGGGTTCTTCCTGCGGTATCGGCGTGTCCGTATTCATGTTCCACCGAACGCGGATGGCGGTCTGTGGTTTATATAGCAAGGCTTTTTCGGCGGCAAGGTTAGCGCTGATCTGTCGCAGCGGTGTAATATCATCCATGATCCAGAAACCACGGCCATGGGTGCCGAGAACGAGATCATCATCTTTGATCACGAGATCGCGGATAGAAGTGGCGGGCATATTCAGGCGCAGCGATTGCCAGTGTTCCCCATCATCAAAAGACACATACACGGCATTTTCAGAACCGGCATACAATAATCCCTTTCGTTTAGGATCTTCACGTACTACATTAATAGGTTCGTTGGCAGGTAACCCGTTGGTGATGCGTTGCCAGGTTTTACCACCATCGTGTGTTTTGTAAGCATAAGGCTGCATATCATCGCAACGGATCCGGTTTACAGCTGCATACACGGTATTGTTATCAAAATGCCCTGCATCCATCAAAGAGATCTTACTCCAGGAAGTGATTTCGGGTGGTGTTACATTTTTCCAGTTTTTACCGCCATCACGGGTAACCTGTATATAACCATCATCGGTTCCGGCCCAGATGGTGTTGATGTCCTGGTAGGATGGTGCCACCGTATACACCACACCACGTCTCGGCATCTTCTTCATGTCTTCACTGGTGTAAATACCCACACTGGCCGGAACGTCCCAGCTTTCGCGGGTAAGATCGGGACTGATGGTTTGCCAGCTGTTACCACCATCACGGGTTTTAAAGATCACATTACCGGCAAAGTATAAGGTTTTGGGATCGATGGGCGAGAAGAGCACGGGTGCGGTTCTTACAAAACGGTATTTACCACTGCGTACCGCTTCGGGTGCAATATTCTGTACCTGGCCGGTGCGTTTGTCATATTTCGTGATCTTACCGCCATAAATAATATTCGGATCCAGCGGATCAGGCGCCACATATCCATATTCCTCCACGCCCACCGGGTGCCAGTCGCGGAAACTGATCTGTCCGTCGTTACCCCGCGAAGTAATGCCCACCGAACCACTCTCCTGTTGTCCGCCATATACATTGTAGGGAAACTGGTTATCGGTGCTCACATGATAGAACTGCGCCGTTGGCTGGTTGTAAAAAGAAGAAAAGGTTTCGCCACCGTTCACCGTTACAATACCACCCTGGTCCAGGGCAATAAGCATGATCTTTGGGTTGAGCGGGTTGATCCAGATACGGTGATAATCATCTCCACCCGGTGCACCCCGGAAACCGGTCCAGGTTTTGGCCCCGTCAACGGATTTCCAGGTAACCACGTTGGCGCTGTACACGATATCGGCATTGGTGGGGTCTACTTTTACTTCGGCAAAATCGCTGCCCCTGCCCCAGTAGCGGCCATCGCTGCTCATCAGCTGCCAGCTTTCGCCCGCATCATCGCTGCGGTAGATGCCGCCATACCTGCCCGCATCTACGGTTGCGTATAAGCGGTTGCTGTTAGTAGGTGCAATGCCAAAACCGATACGGCCCAATCCCTGTGCAGGGGTAGGTAATCCCTTGGTTAAGTGTTTCCATGTTTTACCACCGTCGGTAGATTTATAAAGGCCGCTTTCGGGTCCGTTCCACTGTCCATTCTCCCAGGGGCCCTGTCTGCCCGCCCAGAGGTCTGCATACAAAATATCTGAATTATTGGGATCGAAGCTGATCTGTACGGCACCGGTATTCTCATCTTTATACAATACACGCTCCCAGGTATTACCACCATCGAGGCTTCTGTATACACCGCGTTCGGTATTGGGTCCGTAGGGATGCCCCAGTACCGCTACAAAAACACGGTTTTCATTTTTGGGATCTATGACGATGCCACCGATCTGCTGGCCATCTTTCAGTCCCATGTTTTTCCAGGTCTTACCGGCATCGGTTGATTTATACACCCCATCGCCTACAGACAGATCGGGTCGTTGAATGCCTTCTCCGCAACCTACATATACTACGTTGGGATTGGATTCAGCAACAGCGATATCACCTACCGATCCGGTACCCATCTGGTCGAAAATGGGTTTCCAGGTGCGGCCATAGTCGTTGGTTTTCCATACGCCACCGTTATTGACACCAATATAAAATACACTGGGTTGCGTGGGCACACCAACGGCACCTACGGTACGGCCACCGCGGTGTGGACCAATCATGCGCCATTGCATGCTGTTAAATAGGGATGGAGAAAAAGGTTGTGCTTCGGCCAATACAAATGCAGTAAGGCAAAGAAACAGGGCAGTTAGTTTTTTCATGAGAGGGAAAAGTTGGTTAGGGAGGCTGTTAAATTACAGTATTCGCAGACAGAAAAAAAACCGCCACAGTAATTACTGTGGCGGTTCGCTATTTTTTTACAACGAGGTAGGCACCCGTTACGAGCAACACAACCCCGAATACTTTTACCCAGCTGATCTGGTTTTGCGGAAAACCCAGTATGCCCAGATGATCATACAATAATGCCACGATGAACTGTCCGGCAATTACCATGGCAAATACATTGGCCGATCCGAGGCGGGGTACGGCATAGATGATGGCCGTTACAAAAAAGGCTCCCAGCACACCGCCACTATATTTATAGAGTTCAATGTTCTTCAGCTCTGACAAAGAGGGAACGGGTTGTTTGGTGGTAACAATGATCAATCCCAACAGCAGTGTACCTACGAGAAAAGAAATGAAGGCGGCCACCCAGGGATTGTTAACGGCAAAGCGTAACTGGCTGTTTACCCCGGCCTGCGTGGTAATGGTTAAACCCGCCAGTGCGGGCAGGAGGTAGAAGAAGTATTTCATGGTACTAAGATAATCAGAAACGATTTTCAACACTTTTTTGTGTGATCGGTTTTCGCAGAGAAGAACGATCGCTAGAAAAAGAGCCTTTGTGATGGTTCACAAAGGCTCTGGCAGGAATGGTATTTTTATTTTTTGACCATCGGCGGCGGTGGTGGCGCAGGCATATCGCTGTTGAAGATATCGCGGTATTTTTTCCATTTACCATCTTCTTTTTTCCAGGTAACAATATATTTACCTTTTTCCATAGAAGCCCCTTCGTTGGTGAACATCTCGTAAGTGCCTTCTTCAGAAACCAGATCGGCATTACCGATTATTTCTGTTACAGTAAGTGTCAGGTTCTGAATACCCATCTGGTACAAGCCATTGAACAGGGAGATAATTGCCTGTGTGCCGCAGGACTTAGGCATATTAGCCGGCAACATACAAGCATCTTTGGTATAAGAGGCGGCTACAGCAACGGAGTCTCCCTTTTTCATGGCTGCTACAAATGCCGCATTGTTGGCATCAATGTCTGCTTTAACAGAATCCAGGTTAAAAGCAGTGGCCAGGGCTTCTTTGGTTCCGGCCGAATCGCCGCAGGAAGCAAAGAGAAAGGCAGAAAACAAAACAAAGCATAGTTTTTTCATGTGTGAGATTTTTGTTTCTCACAAGCTACACATTGGTTCTGAATAATGCAAGAGGGAGATGAGGCTGAACGCAAAACGCCTAACGCGGAACGCAAGAAAAAAGCGTTTAGCGTTAGGCGTTCGGCGTTGCGCATTCTTACAGTTTAGCGTAGAGGGCTCTTAGTTTTTCGCGGGTCATGATCTTTTCCCAGTCTTTGCCAAGGGCATTCTCCCAGAGGGGTTTCATGCCGAGGGATACGTTCATCATTTTATCAAAATCCTCCTCCGACAAACCTTTACAGATGCCCTGTGGGATCTCGATCTTGTTTTTTTCCACCATGTATTTGAATTCCTTTACGCCGGCGGGATAATATTCTTCGAGGTGGTTCATCACAATACAGTTACCAATGCCGTGTTTGGTGCCGAGCAGGTAACTCAGTCCGTAACTTACCGCATGCGCCACGCCCACCTGCGAATAGGCGATGCTCATACCTCCGGCATAAGAAGCCATCATCAGCTGGTCATCGCAGGCATCATCCCAATGGTCTTTTTCTACAAACACTTTCTGGCATAACTGCAGGGCTTTTTCGCCGTAACTTTTGCTGAACTCGTTCAGGAATGTGCCTTCCAGGCTTTCGATACAGTGGATATAACAATCCATACCCGTGTAAAAACGCTGGTTTACGGGGGCATTTTTGGTTAATTCGGGGTCGAGTACGATCTGGTCGAAAGGGGTAAAATCACTGTTCATACCCAGTTTGCGGGTAGGGCCGGTTAATACAGTGGTGCGGCTCACTTCGGCGCCGGTACCGCTTAAGGTGGGTATACCGGCTTTGTAAACACCGGGCTGTTTTACAAGGTCCCATCCCTGGTAGTCGGCAGAAGAGCCGGGGTTGGTCATCATCAATGAAACGGCTTTGGCCAGGTCCATGGCCGAGCCGCCACCAATACCGATGACACCGCTGATGGTACCGAACTCGTTCTTCAACAGCTGGGCCAGTGCATCAACCTGTGTGGTTTTGGGTTCGTAGGTAACATCTACGAATACAATTTTATCTTTTCCGCGCAGTGGGATGCGGTTAACAAGGGGTTTGTTTTCAAAAAAATGATCCACCAGAAAAATCATGGGAGCGTTTCCTTTTCGCTGGGGTGCCAGGATCTCATCTAACTGGTTAAAGCTGCCTCGGCCATACACCACATAACTGACCATCTTAAAATTCCGGAATTGCATAGTTGATTATTTTACAGACAGGGGCGCTGTCAGCAACTGTCTTTTTTTGAGAATCTGTATCTACTTGCAAACCTACTCCAGATAGAACGATTTTCAAACTGCCGGCCGGTAAATGTGAATAGTTATCTGCGCAGCGAAAAGTTCTCCCTGACGATAAGAAATCAACCAAAATCACATGGTTTAACCTAACTTTAAAGCACCGGCAATTCTGACTGCTGATAGCTGAAATGGTCTGGAACCTCCCTACAACATATCTTTCTTTTATACCGGAGAGCTGCCTGTTACGGTCTGCCGTAATGGATACGATAGAAAAGTATATGTCGCCCAGTATGTTGTTAAAAGGCGCAGAGATTCTGTCTATTGGCATTGCAATAGTAGTAGTGGGGATATATGCTTACCTCTTTAACCAGAAACGTAATTTCTTTTATACCCAGCGTATCCGGAAATATATTGAAGAATGGATCACACAGGTGATCATGGAAGAAGATGTGGATACGCCCACCATGATCCGAAATTTCAAACGTATTCTCATTAATAAACATGCCCGTCAGTTTGCGATCAATGAGCTCATTTCCTGTAAGAAAAATTTTTCGGGTGGGGTTACGGATAATATCGTTTCCCTGTATGTTGCGCTGGGCTTTAAAGAAGATTCGCTGGCCAAACTGCGTAATACCACCCGATGGCATATTAAAGCCAGGGGTATACAGGAGCTGTACCTGATGGAGCAGCAGGATATTCTGAAAACGATTTATAAGAACACCAACAGCACCAATGAATTTGTGCGGATGGAAGCACAGACGGGTGTGATTCATTTAACGGGATTTCCCGGTCTTCGTTTTCTGGATGTGATCTCTTACCCGCTGACTGAATGGCAACAGTTGAAATTGCTGGAGCAGTTACGTTTATACCCGAAGAAAGAAGATCTCTCAGACAAAATTCCTGCCTGGCTGCATGCTGCCAATACTACGGTAGTGGTGTTTGCGCTGAAACTGGCCGATGAATACCAGGTATTTGCTGTTCGGCATGATGTGATACAATGTTTGGTGCATGCAGATAACCAGGTTCGTACACAGGCGTTGAAAACACTGGTAAGACTGGCCGATGAGGAAACGCCTAATATATTGCTCGGTTATTTCAACAAAGAATCTTTGATCAACCGCCTCTATATACTGGATGCAATGCGCTCGTTGGCAACAGAGGCAGATGCGAATTTTATAGAGAGTTTACTGGATGACGAAAACGACACTATTAAACTGAAAGCCGCCCTTGTACTGGTGGCGATCTCGGATAGCGGGATGGCGGTGATAGAAAAAAGAAGCCTCCTGCAACCGGAACCATTTGAGCGGATTTACCGACATATAAAAACGGCCTCATGAACTGGGATAGTATATCCACTTTTCTGTTTAATTTTCTTACCTACGGGATATTCCTGTATTCCTTCCTGCTGTTATTGTCGTATATACTGATCGGCTTGTATTCTATCGGCGAAACGCGCCGGTATATGTGGAAGAACAGTTTTACCGATTACCGGGTACTGGCCAGTTCTGTGCATGCCCCATCGGTAAGTATACTCGCACCTGCGTATAACGAAGGGAAAACAGTGGTAGAGAATGTACGCTCGCTTCTTTCGATCTATTACGCCAATATGGAAGTGATCATTATCAATGATGGCAGTAAGGATGATTCGCTGGAGCGGCTGATTGCTGCGTATGACCTGGAGAAGACGGATATCTTTGTGCACGAGCAGATTCCCACCAAATGCATACGGGGTATTTATAAAAGCAGGAATAGCATTTATAACAAGCTCATTGTGGTAGACAAAGAGAATGGAGGTAAAGCGGATGCGTTGAATGTAGGCATTAACGTGTCTTCCAATAATTATCTCGTTTGTATTGATGTGGACTGTATCCTGGAGCAGGATGCTTTGCTGAAAATGGTGAAACCCTTTCTGGAACAAACTAATAAAAGGGTAATTGCCACGGGTGGTGTGGTGCGGATTGCCAACTCCTGTGTAATTGAAGACGGGCGATTGATTAAAGTTAAGCTGGCCGAAGACTATCTGCCCCGTATTCAGATTCTCGAATACATTCGGGCTTTTATTCTGGGTAGAATGGCCTGGAGCCGGATGAATGGTTTAATGCTGATCTCGGGCGCATTTGGTGCTTTTGATAAAGAGATTGCCATTAAATGCGGGGGGTATAATCATAATACGGTAGGAGAAGATATGGAACTGGTAGTACGGATGCGCCGGTACATGGAAGAGCGGAAGGAGAAGTATGTGGTAACCTATATCCCCGATCCACTCTGCTGGACAGAAGCGCCGGCTACTTTTAAGATCCTGGGTCGCCAACGCAATCGCTGGATCCGCGGAACCTACGAAACACTGCTGCTGCATAAGCGGATGTTCTTTAATCCTTCCTACGGTTTATTGGGTATGCTGAGTTATCCGTACTGGTTCTTTTTTGAATTATTGGCACCCATTATTGAGTTTTCGGGAATCATCTTTTTTGTCTTTTTTGCCTGGTTCGGATATATTGACTGGGATTTCTTTTTCTCTTTCCTGGTTTTCATTGTGTGTTTCGGGTACCTCTATTCCTCTTTTGCGATTTTGATGGAAGTGCTCACATTTAACCAGTATAAGAGACGGATCGATATACTCCGCCTGTTGCTGACAGGTATGACCGAACCCTTTTACTACCATCCCTTTGTGGTATGGAGTGCCATCAAGGGGTATCTTGATCTCATTAAAAAGAAAAAGGGCTGGGGCGAAATGACCAGACAGGGTTTTGCACAGAAAAAAACAGTTGTTACCCCGCAACCTGCTCCGGCATTGGTACAGCTTACGGATGCGGCACTTACTAACACAATACCAGACCCAGTTACACCGCCACTTCCGCACGAAGAGAACAAAGAGTCGGTATGGATTGTACAGCGAACCATTATCCCGGCAATTATCCGGGCGGCTACGTTTTTTACCCGGTCGTTCAGGTATTATATCAACCATGCCCTCGTTCTTTTATTATTACTGCTGGTGGCCAGGGGCTATGAGCTGGTATATGAACTGATCAAACACGGAACACCGGATCTGTTTGGGAAAGTTGTTTTAATGGGTTTGGCAAAAGACCTGGTTTTCTTTTTGCAAATAGGCGCTTTCTTTTACCCGGTTTTTGCTTTGTGTTATCTGCTGCATAAAAAACTGGCACAAATTGTTTTTATTGTTTTGTCTGTGATGTTGTTACTGATACAATTACTCCTGTCAGAATATTTTATTACAACACTGGTGCCATTGGGGGCAGATCTCTGGGGATATTCCATCGCAGATATCCGGCAAACTGTGGGTGCATCAGGCGGTGTAAAACCGGCCATGATACTGTTATTGCTGGCCATGCTGTCATTGCTGAGTACTGCATTTATTTATTTACCCCAAAGATTAAAACTAAGAGGCCTGCCGCTATTTATTTTTTTCCTTGCATTTATACTGGTACTAACCACAGATGGATCAAAAGAAATAACAAAATGGCTGCCCGGTAAAGAGCATAGTAATAATATTTCACTGAATAAGTCGCAGCATTTTTTCCAGGCTTCTTATGAACATTTCTTTCCGCAGGCACCTGAAGAAGATATTTATTCAGATCGCTATTCAGGCGATTATGCCATCAGTTCGGCTGATGCAAAACAGTTTGGATACAACTATGTGGATGAAAAAAACTATCCATTTCTGCACAGTATAGATAGTTCAAAAGATGTTTTATCGCCCTATTTTATCCCGGCAGAAACACCCCCCAATATCGTAATTCTGCTGGTAGAAGGGTTGGGTAGGGCTTTTACCAATAAAGGTGCTTATCTAGGAAACTTTACACCGTTTATTGATTCCCTATCGCAGCATAGCCTGTACTGGGAAAATATGCTGAGCGAAGGGGGAAGAACTTTTGCGGCCCTGCCCTCTGTGCTTTCATCCATGCCTTTTGCCAGAAACGGGTTTTCTGAACTGGGAGAGGAAATGCCTCCCCATTTATCTCTACTGAACCTGCTGAAACATAACGGGTATAAAACCTCTTTTTATTACGGTGGCGATTCGCATTTCGACAACATGGATATTTTCCTGAAAAAAAATGCGATTGATGAACTGAATGACGAAAAAAACTTTCCGCAGGGATACACCAAAATGCCTGCACAGAACGGTTTTTCATGGGGCTATGGCGATAAAGAACTGTTCAGGCGTTTTTTAAACACACAGAAAGTTACCGGCCAGCCCTATTTTTCTTTGGTGTTAACGGTTTCAACACATAGTCCGTTTCAGATCAACGAGCAGGAGAGATACCTGGCCAGAGTGGAAAACCGGATGATTGAACTGGGTATGTCTGAAACACAAAAAAAAGAGAGCAGAAGGTATAATAAACAATATGCCAGTATTCTGTATACCGATGACGCCGTCAGAGATTTTATGGATCAGTACAAGAGAAGACCGGATTTTGCGAACACTGTGTTTTTCATTACCGGAGATCACCGCATGCCGGAAATACCAATGAGCACCAAAATAGACCGTTACCATGTGCCCCTGCTTGTATACTCACCCCGATTAGCAAGGGTGGCTAAGATTTCATCCGTATCAACGCATTTTGATATTGCTCCCAGCCTGCTGGCCTGGCTGAAAAAAAGTTATCACCTGCAGCTACCGGATACAGTAGCCTGGATGGGTAGTGGACTGGATACCGTGAGGCAGTTCAGGAATATTCATGCGTATCCTATTATGCAGACAAAAACCGACCTGATTGATTTTGTGATGGGCGACCACCTGCTGAATGGCAATGATCTTTACACGATCAGTAGCAATATGGATCTTGAACCCGATGGTAATGAAGCTAAAAAGAATGAACTACGGGCAGCATTTAACAGGTTCAAAGAAAAAAACGAACGCTTTTTAAAAAGCCGGAAAGTGGTTCCGGACAGCCTTCTGCGAAAGTATCTGCCCCGTTAATGGTGCAGGCCGGTTTTATAATAATCATTCAGGATAGTCGTCACCAGCGGCTGGTATACATTCCAGAAAAAACCATTCCGGTCCAGTGGGTCATGCCGGTTATACAGAAAGGATTTAAAGTGCGGCATTCCCCGAAAATAGGAAGACGTTAACCGGATTGGATTGTCGGCAAAATCTGCAGAGAAATAAAAGAAACGGTAATCACTGTTAACATGTGCTGTTATAGCCGGGAAAACCGTTGATAAGCCATATTTCGTCATTTCATATTTTCCAGCATCATTCACATCAATTTTGAATTGGGAGATCTCCTGGTTCAGCCGTTTATCCGGTATTATTACATCAAACCAGAATGAATAATGAATGGTGGCCGGTAATCCATAATGTTGCTGCGCCTCCCTGCCCGAAATAATCTGCGGAAATGGCTGGAGTAAGTGGGTGCCCGCTTCCAGAATCAGGATCCTGTCATCTGAATTCACAAAAGCAATCCCGCCTTTGTTGAAAGGCCATTTTCCTTTGTGTTGCTTTTTATAAAGATCAACCAGCCAGCGCGGCAATTCTTTGTTGCGGCTTGTATCAAAAGAATCAAAATAACGGCCAATCCATTTTGTCCATTTGATACCAAAGGTTTTTTCAAATCCCGCTCTTACAGCAGAATCGGTTGGTGAGGCCAGGCAGTTAAATTCTGTGATGATGAGTTTGTGTGTAGCCTGCATCTGCTGAATAAAATACAGATCCTGCCGGCTCATACCGCCATATACCATTCCTGAGCGGGCTTTGTCATCGCCCTCGTGATACCATTCGTTGTTATAGATTCCGTAAGTATCTGTTAGGTAGGCAATATCTACATCACGACTTAACTGCTGCAGCCTGTTGTTGGAGAAACGTTCCAGACCCTTTAGCTGGTATTTATTATTATCCAGCGGGAAAAAACCGAAATAGTCTTTTTCGCGGTTATAGAGTTCTGTATTTTTTTTGGAAAATTTTTCCTGGTTCAATACCCAGTTAAGAGAAATATGTTCCTGTCCCTTGGTGGTTAACACCGTTTTATCGATGATGGCTACTACCAGCACTCTTTTTTCTGTGAGTAACCAGGCGAGCCATAACCAGAAAGGCGTTAGCAACAACAACAGCAGCAGGGTGCGCAGAATACCGGATATGCTGACTTTTAAAAACGGCGTAGCCATCCTATACTGATTTGGTATTGATTGCCCTTTTCCTGCGGACGGTACTCCTGGTTAAACCAGCTGCCATCGATGCTGATGACACTGAAACGGGAAACCTTCTTTTTAAAACTGAGCCCTGCTTTATAGGATACCAAACGGATAGAACCATCCAGCTGGATGGAGTTTAAACGGTCGTCGGGAGAAATACCATAACCCACATTGAACCCGATCATATCATCTGCTGTAGCAAAATAATACCTGGCCGATGCATTGTAAGAACTGGAAACGGTACTGGTAAAAGTACTGGGTGTGAGATAGGTTCTTACACCAAATAACCAGCTCTTGTAATATTTACCGAGGTATGCGGTATAAATCCAGGTAGGATCGCCGGAAAATTTAAGGTAACGGAATCCCAGTTCTCCCTCAAAACTTTTGGGCAGGTTGGCATAGAGCGAAAAACCGCCACGCCAATTGGGGAACACCCCTATATTATCCGAGAAACCAAGGCTTACATACGAGTAAAAGGTATTTGATATACGCGGATAGGCTTCCAGCTCATATTGCACTCCATTCTCTTTAAAACGGTTGGCAAAATTAACCCGGCCCGTAACCGAACCAATACCTGTGGTGCGTGTGTAATCAATACTGGCGAGATGCCAGGGATCCGCAAATTGTTTGTCGAAATACACATAATCATAACTTAACCCGATCTTGTTCTTATAGGAAGATTCTTTGATCCGGTTGGCTAACGAACGGGCTTCGCTGTTATTGTGATTAATGCGTAATGCGCGGTCAACCGCCACTTGCGCTTCTGTATAACGGCGGGCGGCATTTAATACTTTGGCTTTTCTTACCCAGAGGTTTTCTGATTCAGGATGATATTTCAATGCATCTTCTGTAATAGCAAGGGCTTTTGTATAATCATCGTTCCAGTATTCCAGGTCTATCCATGCAACAGAGGCATCTTCATAATCAGGAGTTCTCTTTAATACACCATTAAAATAATACCGGGCACTATCATACGATTTTGTCCAGGTATGTATTCTTCCGAGAAAAATTTTGATATCCGCATAACCCGGACTGATATGCAAGGCCTTGTACAGGCGGTATTTTGCGAGTTCATAATTGTTATCATCAAAAGCGGCTTTGCGGGCCAGTACCAATAAGCCGTCTGCCGAGAGGCTGTCCTGGTTAACAATATTTTCCTCTTTGATTACAAGGATAATACTATCCGGTTTGGCGGTTTGTTTGGCTTCGCGCATGGCTTTGGTAAGGTCCAGTGCTTCTTTATTGGCGGGATTCAGCAGCAGCAATTTCTGTAAAACCCGATCGGCTTCTTCTGTACGGGAAAGTGCATTCAGGGTTTTGGCTTCTCTGAACATAAGCGCTTCTGAACCGGGATTGTTCTTTAAGCCGGTACGGCAGATCTCCAGCGAACGTTCGTAATGATCGCTGAAATATTCGAGATCGGCATAAGCAATATTGGCGTCTTCGTAATCAGGCTTTGCAGCCAGCACCTGTTGAAAGCAGATCCTTCCGCTATCGTAGTTTTTGGTCCAGGTATGGATCCTTCCCAGGAAGATCCGGATATCTGCATAGTCAGGACTGAGTCGCAGGGCTTTGTATAGATAGGCTTTTGCTTTGGAATAATTGTTTTCATCGAATGCCGCCTTACGGGCCGCTACCAGTAAACCATCAGCACTGGTGGTATCCTGTGCATGCAGTGCATTACCCATCAACAAGGGGAAGAGTAGGGTAACGAGGGTTCTCCATTTTGCGATACGGATCATGCACACGGGGTATTTGTGAACAATAAGAACAACGTAAGAAGATCTTAGCTTTTTGTGCGGGCTACCAATCTTTTTACACGGATAACCAGTTCATTTAAACTAAAGGGTTTGGTGATATAATCATCAGCACCCAGTTCAAAAGCTTCCATTACCACTTTCTCCTGTTCCATGGCCGAGAGTATGATAACGGGTGTTTTTCGGTTCAGCTTCTGTCTTATTAAATTAATCAATTCCAGACCCGATACATAAGGCATCATAATATCTGTGATTACCATATCCGGATTGGCCGATTCGATCTGCTCTGCTGCCTGCCTGCCATCAGCGGTTACAATGACTTCGTAGCCCTCTTTTTTGAGTTTGAGTTCAATGGTTTTCAATAACATCGGTTCATCTTCTGCTACCAGAATCTTCATAATTGATATCGCTGATTTTTACGAAATTAATTCATTTTAGCTGCCTTTGGCCACCTGTTTTTTCAGTTGTGCCACTTCCTTTTGCAGGGCTTTTTCAAGTTCTGAAAACAGTTTCTGTATTTCGGTTACATCTTTCGCCAGTTCTTCCATCGGTTTGTCTTTTTTAGCACCGAGTTCTATACCAGCCAGCAAACCCTGTAATTTTTCTGCCTTTAACATACCGGATGCTCCTTTCAGCTTATGTGCTTTTTTTGAGAGTGCATCGCGGTTATTCTCCAGCACCAGCACCCTTAACTCTTTGATATCTGCCGGGGCATGTTCCAGAAAAAAGCCCAGTACTTCCAGTACATAGCTGGGATCCTCCAGTTCTTCGAGCAAGGCAAGGTCATAGCCTTTTTCGGGGGGTTCCTGTTCTGTCTGTACCAGCTCCTGCTGTATGGTTACATGGAACAATAAACGGATCATTCGGGCATACAGGTCATTAAAATCGAAGGGCTTCACCATAAAATCGTTCATTCCCACGCGGGCACTTCTTTCCTGGTCCTCTTTTAAGGCAGTAGCCGTCATGGCAATGATCGGTGTTTTGAGCCCCATTTTTTGCCGCAGGTAAATGGTGGTTTCATAGCCATCCATCACCGGCATCTGCAGGTCCATAATAATCAGATCGTACGGCGGGTTCTTCTGGCATTTCTCTATGGCCAGCTGCCCGTTATCAGCAATATCGGCCGTGATGCTCATTTTCTTTAAAACAAAATCGATCAGGCGCTGGTTCACAATATTATCTTCTACTACTAAAATTCTTTTACCAGCCAGCTTCGAAGCAAAATCTACCTGCGAAGCCACTACATCTTTACTGTGCGCCCTGCCAAAAGGTATGTCGAAGAGGAATGTGGCCCCGGTGCCCTGTTCGCTGATAACAGAGATCTGTCCACCCTGCAGTTCAATCAATCCCTTGCTGATGGTAAGTCCCAGACCTGCACCACCATAGCCACTGGCTATTTTTTTATCTCCCTGCGCAAAACTTTCAAAAATGGTTTCCAGCTTGTCTTTGGCAATGCCTATGCCGGTATCGCGCAAAGCAAAAGAAAGGCGTGAGATCTTTTCATCCTGTTCTTTTACACGGATAACCAGTTCTATGGATCCTTCATTGGTAAACTTGATGGCATTGCCTATCAGATTGGTGAGCACCTGTTTTAACCGGAAGGCATCTCCCTTTACAAAACGGGGCGTTCCTTCCAGCAGCTGGATGGTAAATGTTAGTTTTTTGTTGCCGAGTGCATGTTCAAAATGTTTTCTCAGCTCTTCCATTGTTTCGGATACATCAAACGCAAAACTGTCCAGCGTAAGTTTACCGGCTTTGAGGTTGGAATAATCCAGTACATTATTCACGATCACCACCAGGTTATTCAGTGATCGGTTGATGATATTGGTAAAACGTTTCTGCTCTTCCGATAAGCTGGTTTCCATGAGCAGCCTCGTCATACCCTGTATGCCGTTCATGGGGGTGCGGATCTCGTGGCTCATATTGGCCAGAAACTGTTCCTGGATCTGCTGGGCCGTTTCTGCTTTTTTCAGTGCCACCATCAATTGCTGGCGGTTTTCAACAGACTCTGTAATGTCGGTAGCGATACCACTGATACCAAACAGCTGCTGACTGTCGTCGAACAATGGAAATTTTGCTACCAGAAAATTTCTTTTTCCTTCCGGTGTGTCCAGTGCTTCTTCTATCTGAACGGCTTTGCCGGTGGCAATTACCTGTTTGTCTATTTCGAGGTAATGATCTGCCAGCGCTTTCGGATTAAAGTCGTGGTCTTTTTTATTGAGTACCATTTCATCCGTCAGCTCAAACACTTCTTTGAACCGCCTGTTCACCACCAGATACCTGAAATCCAGGTCTTTGATGAAGATGAGTGTATTGGTATTATCGAGAATGGCATTCAGCCGGTATTCATTTTCTTTTCTCCTGGCTTCTGATTCGTCCAGCTCCTGTTGCACCAGTTTCTGCTCAGTAATATCTTTTACCATACACTGAAAACCCTGGATCTGTCCCTCATCTATCAATAACTGAGCCGTCTGCTCTACCCATTTACACTCACCCGATTTTGTTTTGATCTGCAATTCGAGATAACTGGCCGGTATGGCTTTTTGAAATTGATCCTGGTAAAAGGAAACCGCTTTCTCTATCCATCCAGGTTCCAGCAAAACAGAAAAATGTTTGCCGTTTAATTCGTGAACCGTATAACCGGTTAATTCGGTAATGCGGTTATTGGCAAAACTGATATTACCTTCTGCATCGGTAGTATACATCACGGCCCCTGCATTCTCGATCAGCTTTCTGTATTTTTCTTCATTACTGGCCAGTTCCACTTCGGCTTTTTTGCGAAGATTAATATCCAGCTTCAGGCGGGAGAGGATGGCCAATACCAGTAAGATGGCAAAAACCCCTCCGGCAAAAGCCGTATAAATACTTGTTTTGTAACTCTCTTCGTTCAGCGCCATCCGCTGTGCCAATAATTGTTCCTCTACATCCCTGAGTTTTCGAAGCAGTTGTTTAACCGTACGGCTGATAAGAGGGCCCTCTCCATTGGGGCGGATCATTCGGGCAATTGACTCGGCGCTAAATTCCTGCGACAGTAGTTTCTTTTGAAATCTTTCTTTTTGCGAACACCAGTCCTGTAGCTTTAATACATTTATTTGCTGCGTAGCATTTTCTCTGGTTAGTTCCAGCAGCCTGGAAACAGATGCACTGATAAGTGGATGTAAAACAGACACCTGCTGCTGCCAACCGCTATCATGTACAACCAGGTAACTGCGGGTAGCAGCTTCGGCTTCGGTAAATACTAGTCCAATGGTATCAATCTGCCGGATCACCAGATTGGTATGGTCTATCAATAAGCGTGAAGAATCCTGTTTGTTTTTCTGTTGTAAGAGTACAAGTAGGAACAAAGTAAAAGCCACGACAGAAAAGGCAAGTATCCAGCGGATCTTTCCATCCATACTTAAAATCCGGATAGGAGCTTCTGTTTTGTTCATGGGTGCAGATCCTGAGAAGCGGAACGCTTTTGGCGTAAGTAATAAGGTTTATA
>SCVK01000304.1 GCA_004297075.1 Chitinophagaceae bacterium | reverse complement strand
GGGGTGCCTGTTTCAATAGTTCCACACTTTCTATTTGCTAATAAAGGCGAATTTGAAGCCCTCCGCTTATCCTCTATTTCATGCTTTGGTCAGCCTCCTTCACGGTTTAATCATTTAACCGATGCCTGAAACCATTGATATGAGTAGTTTGTAATACTAAAACCATACAACATGAAACGCATTTTACTATCGGCTTTGTTGCTGGCTGTTACTACTTTGCAGGCGCAACGCCTGTTAACCACTTCGCCCAGCGGCGGAAATAAAAAAGCTTCTGTTACGGAACGAATAGGGATTACAGATGTAACCATCCGCTATGACCGTCCGGCAGTAAAAAGCAGGGAAGGAAAAATCTGGGGCCAGTTGGTTCCTGCCGGATATACCGATCTGCAATTTGGAACCAGAAAAGCATCTCCCTGGCGGGCCGGTGCCAACGAAAGCACTACGATCGAATTCAGCACAGATGTTACAATAGAAGGTCAGCCTTTGAGCAAAGGGAAATACGGTTTTTTCATCGCTTATGATCCTGCTCAGTCTACACTTATTTTTTCAAAAGCCACTACTAACTGGGGCAGCTATTATTATGACCCGAAAGATGATGTACTTCGGGTAAACGTAAAACCTGTTACCACAGACCGTTCCGTTGAATGGCTGAAATACGAATTCACCAACCAGACCGAAACCGCCGCCACGATCAGCCTGCAATGGGAGAAACTGAGTTTTCCTTTTACAGTGGAAGTGGATCTGAATAAAACTCAGGTGGAATCTTTCCGCACAGAATTGCGTACAGACAAAGGATTTTACTGGCTGCCCTGGCAACAGGCGGCGCAGTGGTGCCTGGACAGGAACACGAATCTAGAAGAAGCGCTTCGTTGGGCCGATACTGCCACCAATCCTGGTGTACTGGGCGAGAAAAATTTTACCACACTCGCTACCAAGGCACAGATTCTGGAAAAATTAAACAGGGGTGCAGAAGCTACGGCAATCATGAAAGAAGCTACACCACTGGGAACCATCAGCCAGGTACACCAGTATGGTAAAACACTGCTTACCCAGAAACGCAGCAAAGAAGCACTGGAGGTTTTCAAATCCAATTATGAAAAATTCCCGAACCAGTTCACCACTTTAGCCGGATTGGTGCGCGGTTATTCTGCTGTTGGTGATTACCGGAAGGCGCTGGAATATGCAGAAAAAGCCTTACCCCTCTCGCCCAACCAACTGAATACAGACAGTATGACCAAAATGATCCAACAGTTAAAAGAGGGCAAGGATGTAAACTAAAAATCGCTCCTTTTCTTCTGCGCCTCTGCGCCTTAGCGGGAAATTTCCCCGCTAAGGCGCAGAGGCGCAGTTTTTTTTCATCACTGTATGATTCAAATCCTGCATACAGAAAATCAAGTATCTTGCAGTAAGCAAATAGTAATTATGTCAACACCCACTCCACTCGTAGGCATTATCATGGGAAGCGATAGCGACCTGAATATTATGCAGGCAGCAGCCGATATCCTGAAGCAATTCAAGATCGAATTCGAGCTGACCGTCGTATCTGCCCACAGAACACCTTTGCGTATGGTTGATTATGCCACCACCGCCAAAGAGCGTGGTATCAAAGTGATTATTGCCGGTGCCGGTGGTGCGGCGCATTTGCCGGGCATGGTGGCTTCCATTACCACACTGCCTGTGATTGGTGTTCCCATTAAGTCTTCCAACTCTATCGATGGCTGGGATTCCATTTTATCGATTCTGCAGATGCCCAATGGCGTTCCGGTGGCTACAGTGGCATTGAATGCTGCTAAAAATGCCGGCATCCTTGCTGCGCAGATCCTGGGTTGTTCCGATGCCAATATCTCTGCTGCCATGGCCCATTATAAAAAAGAAATGAGTCATGAAGTAAGCGGCAAAATAGCCAAACTGAAAAAAGACTGGCCCAACGGGTTTGATGAGTAACTGCAGACAATTATTTTTATCCTTCAAAACATTTCATGCGTATCAACCTGTTCCTGTTACTGGGGTTTTACCTGTTACTCCAGAATAATGGGTTTGCTCAATCTGCTACAAAAACAAATACCAGGCAATCTGTCATTTACCGATGTCTGCCCTGCGGACTGGAATGCGATAACAAAGACTATTTAAAACCCGGCCAATGTGCCTCCTGTGGAATGGAATTGGTGAACAAAGCCAGTATCCGTTTTGGAAGTATCTCACCAGCGGCTAT
Source organism: Chitinophagaceae bacterium (assembly GCA_004297075.1). GTDB lineage: Bacteria > Bacteroidota > Bacteroidia > Chitinophagales > Chitinophagaceae > Sediminibacterium. The sequence goes on along the minus strand of SCVK01000304.1, from coordinate 15,803 downwards.
CTGCCAATATATTCAAACACATCCATCAGTAGTGTTGATTGATGTTCGCACCAAAGAAGAGTTTGAAGGAAGAGCGGATCCGGATTTTGACGGACTGGCCAATTCCATTAATATTCCCATTCAGGAACTGGAGAAGAGAATACCTGCCCTTTCGGCGCTCAAAGAAAAAGACATCATCGTTTTCTGTTCGCATAGCCACCGAAGTCCGCGTGCCGCTTATCTGCTTGGGAAAAACGGATTCCGTAAAGTGAAAAATATGTCGGGAGGCATGAGTATGATGAGAGACAACACCTGTAAAAAATAACCTTCAGAATATTCTTTACTTCAGTCAATTACCTTCCTGTATAACTCACCACGCCAAATCCCTTGTTCAAACCGGTAGACGCTTCGTAAATATTTTGCAGCCAGCTTTTACCGTAGGAGGCATAGTAGAGTGAGAAATTATCTACCCTTTCCTGCAGACTGTTATGCGGAAAGAGGTATTGTTTAAGAGCAGCGATCTGTTTCTGCTGCACTTCGTATTTCAATCGTTCTGCGCGAAGTATTTTTTTCTCTAAGGCCGTTAATTTTTTGATCGCCTGTTTTTCAAGCGCAAGGAGGTGTTCAGACAGGGTACTGTCTACCGCATCTGTAACGGTACGCAGATGACTGTAAAACGCCTGGGCCTGCTGCAATTCTGCAGTAAGGTTTACCTGGTTATCTGTTTCTCTTTTCACCAGCATATTCAGCAGATCCGGTTCCTGTTTAAACAGATCAGTATCTGTGAACCCCAGTTTCTGCCATTTTGCATGCTGTTCTTTGGTAATTAACAGGAAGGAATTTCGCAGCAGCAATACAGGATAAGGAATGTTTACAGCCTCAAATACATGTTTCAGTTCCAGCCAGTAAGCCAGTTCTCCTCCCCCGCCAATAAAGGCAATATTCGGCAGTACCGTTTCCTGAAAAGCACCTCTCAATATCACATTGGCGCTGAATCGTTCCGGATACTCGTCGAGTTCCTGCAGGATCGCTTCTTTTGTGAATGACAATCCCAGGCTCTTCACTTCATAGATGCCATTCTGTAATTCTATCCGCTCGCGTTTATCGTTGATCAGGTAAAAAAGATTCAGGTCTCTGCCGCCTGCCTGCACTTTATAATTTTTTTCAAGCGCTGCAATCGTATTGGCAACAATTTTGTGTGAGAAGCCTTCGGTTAACTCTTTCTCCACTACAGACCGAAAAGCGGTTTTCAATTTTGCATTATCCGGAATCAGCACCACCAATCCAAATTCGCCAAACAACTCATTCACCAGTTCCAGTGTTGCCTGCTGTATGGTTTTGCCTTCGGTATAACATCGTTGTAACAGATCAGTGAGTTCGTTACCGAATGGCAGTACGCCCGCCTGGCCATGAATGGCATGGATCAGTTTGCTGAGCCCCTTATCCACCTTCATCCTGCCCACAGCACCGGTTTGTTTGGTTTCCCAAACCAGTTTTTGTCCGCCAACCGTTACAAACCCCAGTTCATCCAGGTCAGCATCTTCGCTACCCATATAATACACAGGTACAAAATGCGAACCGGCATACTGTTGGTTCAGCTCATCTGCCAGTTTAACTGCGTGAAGAATTTTATAGATGAAATAGAGTGGCCCGCTGAAAATATTCGGTTGGTGGGCCGTTGTAATGGTAAAAGTATTAACCTGGGAAAGTGATTCAATATTCCTGGTTACTTTATCCGTTACAGCTAAAGATGCATATTGCTCGCTAAGCACATCTACCAATAATTGCCTGGGCGTATGGAAGGCTTGCCTGGCGGCGATGGCATCTTGTATACCCGCCAGGTCAGGTGTATGTTGGTAAAAAGGTTGCAGGGTACCGGATTGCGACAGGTAATCAGAAACGATCTTGGAAAAATAGCCGGTGCCTTCGTATGGTAAGTAGGTAACTGTCTGATCCATAATAAGGGATAAAAGTACAATTTACTGGATACTGCAGCATCCGTTCATCATTTTCACATTCCGGCTACGCCGTTTTAACGAAACCTGTCGAGATTGAAAGGTGCAATATCCATGCTGAGTTTCTCTTCATTCAGGATTTCGCTTACGATTTTCCCTGTTCCGGCTCCCAAGCTCAGTCCTACCATCGCATGACCCGTTGCCACCACCACATTTTTCCACTTAGCGGTGCGGCCCAGGTAAGGTAATCCATCCGCCGAACAGGGGCGGAAACCGTACCATACTTTGTCCATGGTTGGCATGGGCACGGTAAAATCGGGGAAGAAACGTTCCACCGCTTCCAATACCCCTTTTACACGGCTCATCCGCGGTGGTGCATCTGTAGAAGTAATTTCCATGGTTCCTCCAAAACGGATCTTATTGCCATCCATCGGGGTAAGCGCTACACGTCCCTCGATCAATACAGCCGGGTGATTCAGTTTATAGGGCGAATCTTCCAGTGTAACAGAATAGCCCCTGCCTGCTACCAACGGAATCTTCAGGTCCATTTTGGCAGCCAGTTCCCGGCTCCAGGAGCCGGAAGAAAGCACAATCGCATCTGCGTCATATACCGCTTTGGCTGTTTTTACTTTCGTGATGCTTCCCTGACTGTTCTCAAAACCGGTCACTTCCTCATTACCCAGCAGCCGAACCCCTTTCTGCCGCAGATCTGCCAACAATTGCTGCATCAGTTTGTTCGGATATAAATGTGCATCGCACTGGAAATGAACAGCTCCTTTGGCCAGTATACGTGTCTGGGGTTCCAGTGCATCCAGCTGTTCTTTTGAAAGCAATACCGTATCTGTTAAACCCAGTTCATGGGCTTTCTCCAACATGTGTTTGGCATGATCGCCACCTGTATCGGTCTGAAAAATTTCGAGCAATCCCTTCCGCTCATACGCAAAACGGAATTGCGGTAATGCGGTCCACTCCTCATACATTTTTTTACTGATGATCGCAATATCGCGCAGCGGTATGGCAGAACGTTCTACATGTTCCGGGGTGGCAACTTTCATGAACTTCATCCCCCAGTCTATCAGGCTCCAGCTTAACCGGGGCTGTACATAAAACGGACTCCGCGAATTCCACATCCACTTCAATCCCTGTTTTACAATGCCCGGCGTGGCCAATGGCACAAAATGACTCGGGCAAACATATCCCGCATTACCATAAGAGCAATTAGACGACATATCCGTTTTATCAATCACCGTTACTTCATGTCCGCTCTGCTGCAGGTAATAAGCACTGCTCAAACCTACGATCCCTCCTCCAATGACTATTACTTTCATATCCGTTCCGTTTAGAAGGCAAAATTCGCAATTAATTCGCAATTAAAAACAATGAGCGAATGAGTGGATGAGTGAATGAGCGAATGTTTTGATCTGTTTCGCCTGAAAGTATTCCTCCCATTCACTCATTCACTCATCCACTCATTCACTCATTAAATTCACAACACCTGAAACCCACACGCATACGGATCATCATCTCTATCTATCGAAATCGTATTATACCCATAGATCCTTGCCCAGCCTTCTACACTGGGAACAATGGCGGGTTTGCCGCCTACGGCGGTCAGCTGTTCTATCCTGCCGGTGAATTGGGAACCGATGATACTCTCGTGAATGAAGACATCCCCTTCCTTCAGTTTACCCTTGGCATACCACTGGGCCATCCGGGCCGATGTGCCGGTACCGCAGGGAGAACGATCGATGGCTTTATCACCATAAAAAACCGCATTACGTGCCGTGGAAGCGGGATCCAGCACGGCACCGGTCCATAAAATATGCGAGCACCCATTAATAGTAGGATTGTCAGGATGTACAAACGAATACTTTTCGTTGATCCGTTTCCGCAGTTCCCGGGCCCAGGCTATCAGTTTGTCTGCGGGGTACTGTTCCAGTCCGGCAAAATTGGACTGCACATCCACGATCGCATAAAAATTTCCGCCATATGCCACATCTATCACCAGTTCGCCCAGTTCCGGGCAATCTACGGTGATGCCTTCTGCGGCCAGGTAAGCGGTCACGTTGGTGAGTTTAACGGCCGTTACTTTTTTACCCTCCTGCCGGTAAGCGATCTTTACCAGTCCGGCCGGTGCTTCCATCAGCACCACACCGGGTGTTTTGGGCTGGATCAGTCCTTCTTCAATGGCAATGGTGATGGTTCCGATGGTTCCATGACCACACATGGGTAAGCAGCCACTGGTTTCTATGAACAATACGGCCACATCATGGGCCGGATCATGGGGTGGATAGAGGATACTGCCACTCATCATATCATGGCCCCGTGGTTCAAACATGAGTCCTTTGCGGATCCAGTCGTACTCGCGCAGAAAATGCTGGCGTTTTTCGCTCATGGTGTTGCCTTCCAGTGCCGGACCGCCCGCGGCCACTACCCTTACCGGGTTACCGCAGGTATGCGCATCAATACAGGAAAAAACAGCGCCGCCAAGATGGCCCGGCACGGCAGGGCTATAGGGAATGGGATGGGTTAACATGTGTTTTTAAAAGGAATTTAATTGCATAAACAACTGTTGTTCAGCAGTTTTTTTTATATTCATTATTTGATTGCCCATATGGAAACTTACGGAAAGATACTACTGATTGCCACACCCGCTTTTCTGGTACTGGTTTTATTTGAAAAATGGTGGGGCTGGCGCAAAGGAAACGATACCGTTCGCCACCTCGATATGATCTCCAGCCTGAGTTCGGGCATCACCAATACGGTAAAAGATGTACTCGGACTGAGCATTGCCATTATCAGTTATGGCTGGATGGTACAACACCTGGCCATTGTACAGCTGGAATCTTCCCTGCTCCTGTATATTATTGCTTTCTTTTCCCTTGATCTGGCCGGTTACTGGGTGCACCGGCTGGACCATGAATACAATTTTTTCTGGAACGCGCATATCATCCACCACAGCAGCGAAGAGTATAACCTGGCCTGCGCCTTGCGGCAAAGTATATCAACCATCTTTCGCGTGTTTACTATTTTTTTATTGCCCGCGGCCTTACTCGGTGTTCCCGGTTCTGTGATAGCCGTGGTGGCGCCATTGCATTTGTTTGCCCAGTTCTGGTATCATACGCAGCATATCAATAAAATGGGCTTTCTGGAAAAGATCATTGTTACCCCCTCCCATCACCGTGTACACCATGCCATCAATCCGGAATACCTGGATAAGAATTATGGACAGATCTTTATTTTCTGGGATAAACTCTTCGGCACATTCCAGGAAGAATTACCCGAGGTAAAAGCCGTGTATGGTATTACTAGACCCGCACGCACCTGGAACCCCATCAAGATCAATTTCATGCATCTATGGCTGTTGATCAAAGATGCCTGGCGGACTAAAAAACTGGAAGATAAATTCCGCATCTGGTTTATGCCCACCGGCTGGCGCCCGGCAGATGTGGCGGAGAAATATCCCGTTTACAAGATCGAAGATGTGTATCATTTTGAAAAATATGACACAGATGGATCCAAAGCCTTTGTAGCCTGGGCCTGGGTGCAGCTTACCGTTACGCTGTTACTGATCAGTTATTTCTTTGCCCATATTGCGCAGATAGGCTCACCGGCCATGTTTGTGTATGGCGCATTTGTTTTCTTTCATGTATATGCATACACAGAGTTAATGGATAAGGCAGCCTATGCCTGGTTATGGCAGTTGGCAGGTTCTGCTTTTGGTATCGGTATCCTGTATTATTACAAAGATTGGTTTGGCATCTCTCAGTATAAAGAAGGGCTCAATCTTGTGTTCATTATTTATTTCCTGCTGTCTGCCGCGGCCGCCTTTTATTTTTCTTTCACAGAGCCGCGAACCATCAAAATTCGGGTCTGATACAGATTCGGCAATCTGCAACCCTATTAAGTACAAAGGGCCGGTAGTTATTTCTACCGGCCCTTTGTGTATACACAGATAACTTATGAAACTATCAAGCCCTTACCCACTCATTATTCACCAAACGCCAGATGCCCAGCGGATTGGCTGCCTGTAAGGCTTCGGGTAATAAGGCATCCGGGCAATTCTGGTAACACACAGGCCGTACCCAGCGTTTTACCGCATGAATACCTACTGCCGTAAAACGGCTATCGGTGGAAGCCGGAAAAGGACCACCATGCACCATACTGGCACAAACTTCCACGCCCGTTGGAACGCCATTGAAAACGATCCGGCCGGCAATAGCCGGTGCAATCTCCAGTAAGGAAGCGTGTGCAGCAAAATCAGCATCGGTACCCATTAAAGTAGTAGTAAGCTGCCCGGTCAATGAGCGCCAAACGGCTGTCAGTTCCGCTTCGTTATCACAGATCACTACGAGCGAATAGGGACCAAACACTTCTTCCCGCAACAGCGGATCCAGCAAAAAAGCGGCCCCATCCACCGTGGCAATCACGGGCTGGGCTTCCAGTTCGCCGGGAGCCGTGGTGGTTTGCGAGAGCAGTTTTACGCCCTTCTGCTGCAGGGCTGTTTTCATTTTTTCAAAATAGGCTTTGTGTATACCCGCATGCAGCATTTTGGCTGGCGCGATGGTACCGATCTCTTTCGCCAATGCCTGCAGAAACGCTTGCAGCCCTTCACTGGCAATCCCCAACAGGATGCCGGGATTGGTGCAGAACTGCCCCATACCGAGTGTGATGGAACCTGCATATTGTTTGGCAAGGCTCTCGGCATTTGTAGAGAGTGTATCCGGCAATAAAATCACAGGATTGATACTTCCCATTTCGGCAAAAACAGGTATCGGGCTTTTTCTCGCTGCTGCATAATCATATAAAGCCCTGCCGCCGGTATACGAACCGGTAAAACCCACGGCCGCTGTATGCGGGTGCTGCACCAATGCTTTACCCGCTTCAAAAGACGCATCGGTTACATGCTGGAAACAATGTTCCGGCATACCCGTGCTTGCTATGGCGGCAGCGATTGCATCGGCCACCATGATAGATGTTTGTAAATGTGCCGGATGGGCTTTAACCACTACCGAACAACCCGCAGCCAGGGCACTGGCCGTATCGCCACCGGCAGTAGAATAAGCAAAAGGAAAATTACTGGCGCCAAATACCACCACGGTACCCATCGGTACCAGCATTTTACGGATATCCGGCCTTGGAGGCGTTTTATCCGGGATGGCGGTATCAACCGTAGCTTCCACCCAACTGCCTTCGCGCAGTAGCTGGGCAAACATGCGTAACTGCATCGTGGTTCTGCCCCGCTCACCGGTTAAACGGGCAGGGGGTAAATTGGTTTCTTCGGAAGTTTTGCTGATCAAAGCATCACCCAGTGCTTCTATGTTAGCGGCAATGGTTTCGAGAAACACCGCTTTTTGTACAGGCGATGTTTTTTGATAGGCCACAAAAGCGGCAGCAGCCTGCTGCATCACAGTATCGATCTGCGCAGGCGAATGGGAGGTATTCATCATTATACGCTCAGTTGTAAATATTCGGGTAATAGGGGTCTCTTAGCAAGTCCCTGATCAATGGTGGCCAGTACCTGTTTACGCTCATCGCCCACCAGGGTTAAACGGGGGGCACGCACATATTCAGAGCCAATACCCGCCTGTGTTTCGGCCAGTTTGATATATTGAACCAGTTTGGGATGAATATCCAGCTCCAGCAAAGGCATGAACCAGCGGTAAATGGCAGTGGCTTCGGCAATATGACCCGCTTTTACCAACCGGTAAATGGCCACGGTCTCTCTCGGAAAAGCACATACCAGCCCGGCTACCCAACCATCTGCCCCCAGTACCATTTCTTCCATGGCCAGTGTATCTACCCCGCAAAGGATCCGGTAGCGCCCGCCAAAACGATTGATCAGCCTGGTTACATTGGTTACATCCCGTGTAGATTCTTTAATGGCCTGGATATTACTGCAAACCGTCAGGTCTTCAAACATATCCGGCGTTACATCGATCTTATAGTCTACAGGGTTATTGTAGATCATGATAGGCAGATCCGTGGCATTGGCTACGGTGGTAAAATAAGTAACCGTTTCGCGGTGGTCAGACTTGTAACGCATTGGTGGCAATAACATCAGTCCCTGCGCCCCCCAGGCTTTGGCATAGGCCGCCTGCTGTAAGGCTTCGCGGGTGCTGCCTTCGGCGATATTCAACACTACGGGTACCCGGCCCGCTACTTTTTCAATGGTAAATTTTACGAGGGTTTCTTTTTCGTCAGTGCTTAACACACTGGCTTCCCCCAGCGTTCCGCCGAGGATGATCCCATTCACACCCGCATCCAGCTGGGCATTCAGGTTCTTTTCAAACAAAGGAAGATCCAGTTGATCAGTACTGGTAAACTTGGTAGTAACAGCGGGAAACACTCCCTTCCAGTTGATAGCCATAGGTTTTGTTTAGGTAGGGCTAAGGTAGGACAATGAGCGAATGAGTGGATGAGTGAGTGAGTGAATGTTTTGATTTTGTTTTGCCCAATTCACTCATCCACTCATTCAGTCATTAGTGCTCCACCTCCCCCTCCAGATCATAATCGTACGCTTTGGTAATTTTTACCTGTACGAATTCCCCGATGGGGAGTTTTCTGGTGGAGTGGATGACCACTTCGTTATCTACTTCCACGCTATCAAATTCGGTACGGCCCAGGTAGCGGCCGGCTTCTTTTTTGTCGATGAGTACTTTGAATACCTGGCCTATCTTCTCCTGGTTCTTTTCATAACTGATCTCCTGCTGCACTTCCATGATCTCCTGGGCACGTTCGGCTTTTAGGTCTGCCGGCACATTGTCTGCCAGGTCGTAAGCGGAGGTGTTTTCTTCATGGCTGTACTGGAAAATGCCCACGCGGTCAAAACGGTGTTCGCGTAGGAAGTTTTTCAGTTCTTCCACGTCTTCTTCCGTTTCGCCCGGAAAACCGGCAATCAGGGTGGTACGTAAACAGATGCCGGGTACTTTTTCGCGGATGGCACTGATCAGCTCGCCCATTTCTTCGCGGGTAATATTGCGGCGCATGGCTTTAAGCATGTTATTGCTGGCATGCTGCAGCGGCATATCGAGGTATTTGCAGATATTGTCGCGCTCGCGCATCACATCCAGGATCTCCAGCGGAAATTTGCTGGGGTAGGCATAATGCAAACGGATCCATTCCAGTCCTTTCACATCTGCCAACGCGTTCAGTAAACGGGGCAGGTCGCGTTTTTTATAGATATCCAGCCCGTAATAGGTCAGCTCCTGGGCAATCAGCATAATCTCTTTCACCCCTTTTTTCACCAGGCTTTCCGCCTCAGCCACCAGTTCTTCAACCGGTCTGCTGATATGCTGGCCGCGCATCAGCGGGATGGCGCAGAAGGAACAGGTACGGTTACAGCCTTCGCTGATCTTTAGATAGGCATAGTGGCGGGGAGTGCTCAGTAAACGCTCGCCCAGTAATTCGCTTTTGTAGTCGGCATCAAACTGTTTCAGCATCAGGGGCAGCTCCATGGTGCCGAACCAGGCATCCACTTCGGGCATTTCCTTTTCCAGGTCTTCCCGGTACCGCTCGCTCAGGCAGCCGGTTACATATACTTTGTCCAGTTTACCCCGCCGCTTCAGCTCCAACTGGTCCAGAATGGTGTTGATACTCTCTTCTTTGGCCTTATCTATGAAGCCACAGGTATTTACCACGGATATATTATGATCCAGTTTGGTATTCTCATGCACCACGTTTATATCATTGGCCGCCAGCTGGCCGCTCAATACTTCACTATCTACCAGGTTTTTGCTGCAACCGAGGGTGATGATGTTTACTTTGTCTTTCTTTAAAGTTTTTGCTTTCATGCGGCGGCAAAACTACCAATAATCGGTCACTATTTGGCAGAAGCGGCCGCCGGACGATCTATGTAAAACAGGGCCAGCTGTTCCCCGTTCTCTTCTTTCACCCCCTTGTACCCGAACCCCGACCTTTCGAGCACTTTCTGCGAAAGCTGGTGATTGGCCCGGATAATGGCAAATAACTGGGGCTGTTGGGTATGGTCGAAGAAATACCTGATCCCTTCCAGTACCAGTTCGGTGGCATACCCCTGCCCCCAGAATTCAGGCAACAGGGCATAACCGATATGGTAGTCAGCTTCGCCCGACAGGTATAAAAAGGAAAAACTGCCGAGGAACCGGCCACCCGCTTTTTCCTCCACCGCATACCGGCCCAGCAGCGAACCCTCGCGGTAAAAAAACAGGTTCTCTAAAAGAAAGATATCGCAGTCTTCCCGCGACTTAGCGGGCCGGATAAACTCCATCACTTTCGGATCTCCGTTGATCCGGAAAAAGGATTCCTGGTCCCGGTGGGTAAACCTTCTTACCCGGGTTCTGTTGGTGGTAAATAAATCCATGAAAATCGTTTATCGGCAATCCGCTTGCTCTTTCTTATCGTAATTTATTGATCAACCTTGAAAATTGTAATATGTCTCATCTCTATAGCAAGTTGTCAAAGCTATCATTTCTGCGAATGCATTATTCCGGGAAATTTTTGTTCGTAGCTTTCATTGGAATACATATTCCGTTGATTATAATAGTATTAATAATAGTTACCGGAATTTTTTCTTTCAACAAACAAACCCTGCTTACTACCTGTTTATTGGCCACATTGGCCGCATCGGCACTTACACTCTATTTCCTCAACCAGTTATTATGGCCCCTGCACAAGGCCAGAACAGCACTGGAAAGATACCTCACCTACCAGGAACTTCCCAACCTTCCTACCCAGTTCGAAGATGAAGCGGGTGTCCTGTTGAAACAATTACAACAAACACTGGAGCAGCAAAACCAGTTACTGGATGAGAAAAAAGATACCATCCAGCTACTTTCGCACAATGTACAACTGCCTTTTGAACAGTTCAGCGAGCTATCTACCCGGATCATCCGGGAAACGGACCTCGAAAAACTGCATGATCATGGTCGTACCATCAAAGAAATCGCCGTCAAAAACCTGCTGGCCTTGCATCAGATCTTAAATTACTTAAATGGTCAAAAACTTTGATTATAAATACATTATAGTGTTCTACTTAAATAAATAATGTAATAAGAAACCCCGACTGTAAGCCGGGGTTTCTTATTATCCAGTTATCTTACCTGCTCTTAAGCCTGCTGTGGCGCATGCACCTGCGAGCTGATATGTTTCACTATCTTCTCTGCATGGTCTCTTGAATTCTCAATAAAGAGACTATGTGTATTAAACCCACCACAGATCACACCGGCCAGGTAAATTCCCTTGATATTGGTTTCATGGGTACTCTCATCATAATTGGGCTTACAAACCTCATCATCGGCCAATTCAATACCCATATTCTCCAGGAAGGTCAGATCCGGCTTGTAACCGGTCATGGCAATAACCTTGTCGTTCTCTACCGTTACCATACCATCCGGGGTTTTGATATCCACTTCATGCTCGCGGATCTCGGCTACTGTGGAGTTGAAATACACCTTAATGGACCCTTCTTTGATCCGGTTTTCGATATCGGGTTTGATCCAGTATTTTACATGTTCGCCCAATTCGCTGCCGCGGATCACCATGGTAACCTGGGCTCCTTTGTGCCAGGTTTCGAGGGCCGCATCTACCGCCGAATTATTGGCGCCTACCACCACCACTTTCTGAAATGCATAATAATGCGGATCGTCGTAGTAATGGGTCACTTTGGGCAGTTCTTCCCCTTTTACATCCATCATGTAAGGTTTGCCATAGAAACCGGTAGAAACAATGATATTCTTTGTTTTATAATGTCTTTTAGAGGTATTTACGGTAAACAGCTCCTCTGTCCTGTCAATGGTTTCCACCCCTTCGAACAGGTGAATATTCAGGCCGGAGGATACGGCTACTTTGCGGTAATATTCCAGCGCCTCATCGCGGGTGGGTTTGGCATGGCGGCTCATAAAGGGAATTCCGCCGATCTCCAGCCTGTCGGCCGTGGAGAAAAAAGTCATATTGGCCGGATAGTTGAACAGGGAGTTTACCAGGCAGCCCCTTTCGATGATCAGGTAGCGCAGGCCATTGGCTTTGGCATGTAAACCACAGGCAAGTCCGATAGGACCAGAACCGATAATAATAACGTCGTAAGCAGTTGAGAACATGGTAGAGAGTTTGTTATTTGAAATCAAAAGTGATAAAGGAATGGGCTTTGCAGGTAGAATTACCGCCTTTTATAGCGAGGAATAGCTTCCGGAAAGCAAGGCCGGTAAATAGTAACAGGAAACCAAGAATACTGATCTTCATAATGCACTTACAAAATTAAACAACCCGCCGCTATTACTTGTGAATCTCGCTCGAAAAGTGGAAACTAATATCAGGATTATTGGTGATCTCCGTATTCAGGAACCACTCGCTCTGGGCCAGGTAAACCGGATGACCGTCTTTATCTGCCGCCGAGTTCTGCTGTTTGAAGCGGAGAAAATCTGCCAGCTTATTTTCATCCTTACTCGTTAACCAGCAGGCTTTGTAAAAAGGCAATGAACGGAACTCACAGGCCGCCCCGTATTCCTGCAGCAAACGGTACTGTATCACTTCAAACTGCAGCTCGCCCACACAACCAATGATCTTTTTATTACCGCCAAACTGGGTAAAGAGCTGCGCCACACCCTCATCCGTTAGCTGACTGATTCCTTTTTCTAACTGTTTGGTTTTCATAGGATCTTTATTCACCAGTTCTTTAAAAATTTCAGGTGAAAAAGTAGGAATTCCTACAAAATAGAAGTTCTCTCCCTCGGTCAGCGTATCGCCGATCTTGAAGTTACCTGTATCAAACAAACCCACCACATCCCCGGCATAGGCATCTTCAATAATGTCTTTGCTACGGGCCATAAAGCTGTAGGGGTTGCTGAAACGAACGTCCTTATCCAGGCGCACATGGTGATAATATTTGTTGCGTTCAAACTTACCGCTGCATACCCGCATGAAAGCGATCCGGTCGCGGTGTTTGGGGTCTAGGTTGGCATGGATCTTAAAAATAAAGCCGCTGAACTTATCTTCACCCACTTCCACCGTGCGGACAGAAGTTTCGCGGCTGCGCGGCACCGGGGCAATGCGGATGAAAGTATCCAGCATTTCCTTCACTCCAAAGTTATTCACCGCACTACCGAAAAATACCGGGGCAATTTTGCCGGAGAGATAGTCGTTCACATTCAACTCTCCATACACCCCATCCAGCAGTTCCACATCTTCCCGCAGTTGGGCGGCATCCCTGTCGCCAACTTTGGCATCGAGCAACGTATCAGACAGGTCGCTGATGGCAATTACGTCATCATCATCTGCTTTTGTACTTGCAGTAAACAGTCTAAGACTCTTATTATCAATATTATAAACCCCTTTAAATTCCTTACCACTGTTAATGGGCCAGGTCATGGGGTGTAGTGAAATATGGAGCTCATTCTCGATCTCTTCCAGCAGGTCAAAGCGGTTTTTACCGTCGCGGTCCATCTTGTTCACAAACACGATCACGGGCGTATCCCGCATCCGGCACACTTCCATCAGGCGGCGGGTCTGGGCCTCTACCCCGTTTACACTGTCAATCACCAGTATAACGCTGTCAACCGCTGTTAAGGTACGGTAGGTATCTTCTGCAAAATCCTTGTGACCGGGGGTATCCAGCAGGTTGATCAGGGTGTTCTGGTATTCAAAGGTCATCACGGAAGTAGCCACCGAAATTCCTCTCTGGCGCTCAATTTCCATGAAATCGCTGGTAGCGTGTTTCTTGATCTTATTACTCTTAACGGCCCCCGCCACCTGAATAGCACCTCCAAAAAGGAGTAATTTTTCGGTTAAAGTGGTCTTACCCGCATCCGGGTGGGAGATAATGGCGAAGGTCTTCCGCCTGTTGATTTCTTTCTCAAACTTCATAACGGCGGCAAAGGTAAGGATCGGGAATGGTGAATGGGCAATTGTCAATACATTACCCCGAAAAACTACTCCCCCCCATTCTATCATTCTATCATTCTATCATACTATCATTCATTCACTCCCTCACTCATCCACTCATTCACTCATTACCTAATACTCCACCACCCTCGCCTCCCCCTTCCCGTCACGAACGGTTACAATCCAGAGCTGGTTATACACGCTCTCGTTCAGGTTGGCATATTTCTTTTCTTTGATCAGCAGGTTCACCAGTTGCGGGGTGGTATTGGAATGTCCGGCAACAATGATGGTTTTGCCTTTCTCCTGCAACAGTTTCTCCGAAAAACTCACAAGATCTTTAGGTTCATATACTTGTATCTCTTTGTTAAACTTTTTTGCCAATGGCGTAACCGTAGATTTTGTTCTGGTATAGTTGGTTGAATAGATGGCATCCGGGCTATACGCCGCCAGTACAAACAGCAGTTTCTCTGCCCGTTCCCTTCCCTGCTGCGTCAGTGGCGGGTCGGCTTTCATCATGGTGGATCCTGCGGCAGTGGTATCTTTTTCGGCATGGCGGAGAATGATATAGGTACTGGTTTGTGCGAAAGCGCCAAAGCTAAGGCCGAGACCGATGACCCATAAGGCAGCATATTTTTTCATATAATGGTTTTATACATGAAGTTACTGTGTTACGCCCGCAGGCGTGAACCGCTGGTATAAAGAAAGGGAATATAGCAAATCCTTCACAACTCTACTGCTGCATACGGTTTATCTTTGATCGGTGGACCTACGGGCAGAAAAGATTCAAGAACCTATCAGTTAAAATCATGAAACAGATCCTTACCCTCCTTATTCTTTTATCAGTTGTGCAAACCCAGGCAGATGCCCAGTTAAAGGGTCTGCTCAATAAAGCCAAAGATGCCATCAGCGGCAAATCCGTTTCTTTAAGTAATGATGATATAGTGGCCGGCTTAAAAGAAGCCCTTGCCGTGGGTTCGCAGAAAGGGGCCAACAGCCTCTCGCAGGTAGATGGCTTTTTTGCCAATGCCGCCCTTAAGATCCTGCTTCCGCCCGAAGCCGCGAAAGTAGAAAGTACCTTGCGCAAAGTAGGTTTGGGTAAACAGGTAGACGATGCCATTCTGAGTATGAACCGCGCCGCAGAAGATGCCTGTAAAAGTGCCGCCCCTATTTTCGGCAATGCCATCAAACAGATGAGTTTTCAGGATGCGCTGGGTATTCTGAAAGGCGGCGATACGGCCGCCACCGGTTATCTGCGCGGTAAAACGAGCACCGAACTCACCAATGCTTTCCGCCCGGTGATCGAACAGTCGCTGGAAAAAGTGAACGCCACCAAATACTGGAACACCCTGATCAGTTCTTATAACAAGATCAATATCCTCGGCAAAAAGATCAACCCCGACCTCAGCGCCTATGTTACCGAAAAAGCCCTGAGCGGTATTTTTCACCAGGTAGCCATCGAAGAGCAAAACATCCGGAAGGATCCTATGGCAAGAACCTCGGAGATCTTGAAGAAAGTGTTCGCCAAATAAGGCAGTGAGTAGTGAGTGGTCAGTAGGCAGTACTACTCACTACTCACTACTCACTACTCACTACTCACTACTCACTACTCACTACTCACCACTCACTACTCACCACTCACCACTCACTACTCACCACTCACCACTCACCACTCCCTACCGAAACAGCTCATCATCTATCGTATTCGTTTTTGCCACAATGCTCCTGATCTGCTGGTCCAGCTCTTTGGCGCTTTCTACCAGGTGGTCAAAAATTTCGAGGCCTTTTAAAGTGCCTTCGTGTTGAAGGATCTCGATCATGCCGAGAATATTGGCTAGGGGTTTGCGCACTTCGTGCGACTGGATAAATGCAATATCACGCAGGGCCTTGTTCTGCATTTTGATCTTTTCCTGTACCAGCACATCATCCGTAATGTCGCGGTTGGTTCCGATCAGGCTGAGAATGCGGCCGCTTTCTGATTTTTTAATGATGGCATGCGATTCAATATACCTGATC
>SCVK01000006.1 GCA_004297075.1 Chitinophagaceae bacterium | reverse complement strand
CGTTTCTATCTATGATTTTGTATTCAAAATCGAATACAGCTTTAACCAACTGGGCAAGGATGGCTTATATTTACAGACGAGAAATGATTTTTAAATCAATTTGAAAACCCGTTTATCTGAGGATGTTATTGCTGCATTTTCAAATTTTCAAATTTTCAAATTTTCAAATTCCTCCATGAAAGTAGCTATCTATAGCCGCGGTCTTGATTTTGAACAGGAAAATCCCCTCTTGCTTTTACTGGAAGAGCTGACCCGCTACGATATCACCATACTCATCTACCACAATCTGCTCCAGCAGTTTACCCTGCCCGCACACTTGTACGAGAAAATGGTCCCTTTTAAAACCTCCGACGATCTGGATGAACATATTGATTGCCTGATCAGTCTTGGCGGCGACGGAACCCTGCTGGATACGGTTACCCTCGTAAAAGACAAGAATATTCCTATTGTAGGCATCAATTTCGGCCGACTGGGATTTCTGGCCAGCATCAGCAAAGAGGAGCTGACGAGTGCGGTAGATGCCCTGGTGAACCGGACCTATCTGATTGATAAGCGGACCCTGATCCACCTCGAATCCAATGTGCCGTTGTTTGGCGAAACCCCTTTTGCCCTGAATGAGTTTGCGATACATAAGCGGGATATCTCCCCCATGGTCAAGATCCATACATATCTGAATGGTGAGTTCCTGAATACGTACTGGGCAGACGGACTGATCGTTTCTACCCCCACCGGTTCCACGGGGTATAATATGAGCTGTAACGGTCCCATCATGTTCCCCGAATCGGCCTGTTTTGTGATTACCCCGGTGGCTCCGCACAACCTGAATGTACGGTCTATCATTATCCCGGATACCAACGTGATCTCTTTTGAGGTAGAAAGCCGGGCCGACCAGGTGATCTGCGCCCTGGATGCCCGCCGCGAAATTGTGAGCAAGACCATCCAATTGGCCATCCGAAGGGAAAAATTCGGGGTAAATCTGATCCGTTTGAACGAAAATAGTTTCCTGTCCACGCTGCGAACCAAGCTTACCTGGGGTCTTGATAAAAGAAATTAACTTTTATCGTATTAAATTTTGATGCTATTTTACAATAAATAGAGAACGAACCGATAACTATGTTACGAAAAACCCTGATCCTGGTATGTTTTGTATTTGGCCTGGCTAAGTCCCAGGCGCAAACACTGGAGCCCTATGTACACCAGGGCGAGGTTGGCGTTTCTCTTGGGCTGGCACATTATTTCGGAGACCTCAATCCCAATACGGGTTTGAACCGTCCCAAAACTGCAGCAGGTATCTTTTTCCGAAAACAGATCAGCAATTATATCGGCATCCGCATTGCAGGCGAATACGCCATGCTGGGTTATTCCGATGTATACAGCGCCAATCCGGTGCAGCAGGCACGTAACCTCAGTTTTAATACCAATGTGTGGGAGATCAGCCTGGCCGGCGATTTTAACTTTTTCGAGTTTCACCCCGGTTTTGAAGGGTATGAGTTTACTCCTTACGTAGGCCTGGGTCTGGGCGTTTTCTCTTACGACCCCTATGCCTACCTGAACGGGGAGAAATACCTGTTACGCACCCTGGGTACCGAGGGGCAGGGCAGCTCTCTTTATCCCGAGCTGAAACCGTATAACCCTATCGCTATCAGTATTCCTTTTACACTGGGGGCCAAATATGCTTTGAATACACGCACCAACGTATTTGCGGAACTTACTTACCGCATGACCAATACCGACTACCTGGATGATGTAAGCGGGCTCTATGCCCCGGATGCATTTCCTACCCTGCCGGATGGATCGCCTTCACCGGCTTTTCTGCTGCAGGACAGGAGCTATGAAACCGGTACTTCCATCGGTATTAAAGGCAGACAGCGGGGCAATAGCCTGCAAAAAGATGCTTTTGCCAGTTTTAAAGTAGGGATCTCGTTCAACCTCTCTTCCTATCGTTGTCCGACCCCTTCCCGTTAATTACATCGTTTTTGACCGGTTTAGTCCCTTCCGGGCCATATTTTAAGGCAATTATATCTGCCTATAAGCATTGATTTTGTTAGATTTGCTCCCTAATTCAAGTTCGCTCTATGCAGGAAGGCCTGATCGATAAGATTGACAGGGAACACTTACCCCACCATATTGCCATCATTATGGATGGGAATGGGCGTTGGGCCGAAGAAAAGGGCCAGGATCGTTTATATGGCCATTTTCACGGCGTAGAGAGCGTTCGTAATATCGTGGAGGGGAGTGCCGAACTGGGGATCCAGTACCTGACACTGTATGCTTTCAGCACAGAGAATTGGGACAGACCACAACAGGAAGTAGAAGGGTTGATGTCGTTGCTGGTAGATACCATCCGTAAGGAAGTGCCTACGCTGAACAAGAACAATATCCGCCTGCATGTAATCGGCGATCTGAATATGTTACCGGTATTTGCACAGAATGAACTGAAAGAAGCCCTGGAGATGACAAGTCATAACACCGGCCTCAACCTCATTATGGCACTCAGTTACAGCAGCCGCTGGGAGTTGGTAAATGCGGTAAAAAATATCGGTCTGGATGTAAAAGCCGGCAAGATAGACCCCGAAACCATTAACCACGAAACCCTGCAGCAATACCTTTCAACCAGTCAATTCCCCGATCCGGAACTGATGATCCGCACCAGCGGCGAATACCGGATCAGTAATTTCCTGTTGTACCAGTTAGCGTATGCCGAACTATATTTCACCAATACCCGCTGGCCCGATTTCCGCAAAGAGAACCTGTATGAA
>SCVK01000303.1 GCA_004297075.1 Chitinophagaceae bacterium | reverse complement strand
ACAGGAGTAACAACGGTGGCCGGCAGGAAGGCAGAGGCGGACAATTTAAGAAGCGTTACTAGTTTACCCGTTTATTTGTTTACTGGTTTAGCGGTAAAAAGATATTTTTAGGCATCGGAAAAATCCGGTGCTTTTTTTATTGGTTGTATTCGCTGACATGATTACCAATAAACGAATAAACCAGTAAACTCATAAACCAACTACCCAACATGAATGCATTTGAAGTAATCGGTGGAAATAAATTAAAGGGAGAGATCATTCCGCAGGGAGCCAAGAACGAAGCTTTACAGATCTTATCAGCGGTATTGTTAACAGATGAGCCGGTGAGCATTTCCAATATCCCCGATATACTGGATGTGAACCTGCTGATAGAACTGCTGGAAGATATTGGCGTAAAAGTAACGCGTACCGACCGGCATAGCTGCACTTTCCAGGCCGATTCGATCGATCCGGATTACCTCGCATCGGATGAGTTCAGGCGCAAGGGCGGTAAGCTGCGCGGCAGTGTAATGTTTGCGGGACCCATGCTGGCGCGGTTCAAGCGGGCCTATATACCCAAACCCGGGGGCGATAAAATTGGTCGCCGCAGACTGGATACCCATATCATCGGTTTTGAAAAACTGGGAGCGAAATATGAATATGAAGAAACGTTGGGGTGTTTCAAATTATCCTCTCCCCAACTTAAAGGTTGTTTCATGTTACTGGATGAACCTTCGGTAACAGGCACCGCCAATATTGTGATGGCCGCTGTGCTGGCAGAAGGGATCACTTCTATTTACAATGCCGCCTGCGAACCCTATATCCAGCAATTATGCAACATGCTGAACCGGATGGGTGCCAAGATCAGTGGTGTGGGTAGTAACCTGCTGGTGATTGAAGGGGTAAGTTCTCTGGGAGGTACCACGCACCGCATGTTGCCGGACATGATCGAGATCGGCAGTTTTATTGGCCTGGCGGCGATGACACAAAGCGAGATCACCATCAAAGATGCGGGTGTGGAACACCTGGGGGTGATACCGGAAAAATTCAGGCAACTGGGTATACAGTTCGATATCAAAGGAGATGATATTTATATTCCTGCACAGGATGTGTATGAGATCCAGACTTTCCTCGATGGGGGCATCCTCACTATTTACGATCATCCCTGGCCCGGCTTTACGCCTGATCTCTTAAGTATCGTACTGGTTGTGGCCACACAGGCAAGGGGCAGTGTGCTGGTACACCAGAAAATGTTTGAGAGCCGTTTGTTCTTTACCGATAAACTGATCGATATGGGCGCGCAGATCATTCTCTGCGATCCGCACCGCGCCACGGTGATCGGGCTGGGCAGAAAAAACAATTTACGGGGTATTACCATGAGCAGCCCGGATATCCGTGCCGGACAGGCTTTGCTGATTGCTGCTTTAAGTGCAGACGGCAGAAGTGTGATACAGAACATTGAACAGATAGACCGTGGTTACCAGTACATAGATGAACGTTTGCGTAATCTGGGTGCCGCCATCAGGCGGATTCCTGCGTAATGATTGTTTACTCAAGCAGGTTTCCGGCAGCAGATCTGTAAAAAATAAGCTACCACATCCGCGTTCTGTAGTTTGGGTATTTGTTTGATCAACGCAGCCGATGGCCTTGGTTCTGCCATTTGTTCCATTACAAAACCGGTAGCGGTAATCATATTCACCCACTGGCTTACCGTACGGTTAAAATGCGGGATCCGGAAAACAGGGAGTCCTTGCCATAATTCCGGCGGTGCAGCTGTAAAGATCCATTCATCAATAAAGCCATCCGGATCAGCGAAATAACCACCTATCTCTACGGCATAGGTACTGCCATTTGCATCGCGCAGGTTCTTACGATGCGGAGTGGTATAACAGGGATGTGAGATTGAGAACTGCAGAAAACCACCGGGCTTCAGCACACGATATGCTTCTGCCAACACTTTTTCTGTTTCCGGAATATCCATAAAACACATAAAGGAAGTGGCAAAATCAAAACTTTGACTAATAAAAGGTAGCATCACTGCACTGGCTACCTGGTAATTGATCTGCAACGGCTCGTTCTGTTCCCATTCCATTGCTTTCTCTATAAAAAACGCTGCTATATCAATACCGGTAACACGGGCACCCTGTTTGGCCAGCAAACGGGTATTATGGCCTTCGCCACAGCCGATATCGATCCCTACCAGTCCATTGATATCTGGTAGCATATCAAAAAAAGCAGGCGTATTCAGGTAATCCCTGTAAACATCGGCACCGGCACGTGCCAGTAAGGTCCAGGCTGCCGCATTGCGATCCCAGTATTTACCAACTTCTATATGATCCATTTTTATACACTGTTGCTGTATCGTTATATATGACCCTCTGGTTCTCAGCCGCTTCGATGCAGTGCCTGTTATAGCCGGTGCAGGCTACCGGTACTGTCTACATCTACCATGAATGAACTGTAGTGAGCCGACTACAAACTTATACGTTTTTGAGCTATTACCCAGGCCATAGAATAGTCGAAACTTTACAGTGTCCAATATCTGCTACCTGTACATCACAGGTAGAATACCATTACTCACAAGGTAAAAACAGCACTATGAAACAGGCTACTTTATTACCGGAAAAGGCAGTGCGGACAGTAGAAGTACAGAAGTTACAACTGCCTGACACCAATATACAGGATGAATTTGGCCAGATCGTTCAATTAGCCAGCACCATCTGTAATACCCCCATTACACTGATCTCTCTCATAGACAGAACGCAACAGTGGTTCAGGGCCAAAGCGGGTATGGAAACCATAGATATTCCCGGTGAATTCTCTTTTACCGGAAAGGATATTTTACTGGACCACGACTTTGCCGAAGTACAGGAAGCACTGAAGGGAAGTCGTTTTTTCGACAACCCGATTGACATATCACCGTTACAGAAAAGATTTTATGCCGGTGTACAGTTATTGTGCCGCAAGGGATATGCGGTGGGAATGTTATGTGTCAGTAATGAGAATCCTTACCTGCTGAGTAGCCAGCAGTTACTTACGCTGGAGGTGCTGGGCAATCACCTCGCCAAACTCATAGACCTGAAAGTGGCGCGCAAACAACTGGAAAAAACATCCCAGCAGATCGCCTTACAGAACCGGTTACAGAAAAAAATGCATTCTGTGATTGTGCATGATATACGTGGTCCGATCGGCTCTATCCTCTCCGCTTTTCAAATGCTGGAATCAGAAGAAATAGCCGAAGAAGAAAGAAAAATGCTGATCTCCATTTTTGCCAAACAGATAGGCACCACTTTTAACCTGGTGAATAACCTGATTGATTGGGGCACCATAGAAATGCAGGAAAAATCTGTGAAACAGGAAGTAAACCTGAAAGAGATCGTTGACCAGGAATTTGAACAGGTGCGGCTGTCTGCTGAGGCCAAAAACAACCAGTTAACCAACCTGGTAAACAAAACGGCTTCTATCACCATCAACCCGAATATGCTGCGGTTCATGATCAGAAACCTGGTTACCAATGCCAATAAATTCACACATAACGGACGCATCAGCGTGTACAACGATGTAGCAGAAACCTATCACCGCATAGCCATCAGCGATACAGGTGTGGGAATGGCACCGGAGATCATCAGCAAAATCGTTAGTACAGAAAATGTGGTAAGCACTACCGGTACCAATGATGAAAAAGGGAGTGGTATGGGTATTACCCTGATCAAGGACTTTATCAAGGAAATCGGCGGAGAGTTATCTATCCAGAGCAATATCGGTAAAGGCACTACTGTGTTCCTGAAGATTCCTATGTAAGAAACCGGAATGTTAAACAAAATTTTTCACTGTTAATTCCCTGCAGAAGGTTCTACTTTTGCAGTATGAACACATTCGACATCTTACAAAGTATTATTCAGCATAGAAGAAGTGTGAAACCTTCTGATATGAACGGGAAGAAAATAGAGAACACGCTCATTCAACGGTTGTTGAATCTTGCCGACTGGGCCCCTACCCATGGCCGTACCGAACCCTGGCGTTTTGTGGTATATGAACAGGAAGCTGTGCGCAAATTCTGTAAAGACCATGCGGCCCTGTACAAAGCAGCCACTGACCCGGAAAAATTCACCAACGCTAAATTTGAAAAAATAGAACAGCAGGGCGATCAGCTCTCTCATATCATCGTGGTATACATGAAACGCAGTGTGCAGAACAGCATTCCTGTACTGGAAGAGATCGCTGCCGTTAGTGCGGCCATGCAGAATATTCTGCTGGGCGCCGCCTCGCTCGGCATTGCCGCATTATGGAGTACCGGCGGTATGACACATGATATTTCTATGAAACAATACCTCGGCCTCGGCGAAGAGGACCTCGTGATGGGCCTGCTCTTCCTCGGCTACACAGATGCACCTGTAAAAGAAGGCCAGCGAAGGATACCGCTGGAGGAGAAAGTGATGTGGCATGCGTGAGGTGTGAGTGGGCAATGGTGAATGGTCAGTTGACAATTGCCCATTCACCATTCACAATAAAATTGTTTCTTTGCCCAAATCACCGCCATGCCAGCAACAAACGGGAAACTGATCATTCTTACTGCACCCTCCGGATCGGGGAAAACCTCCATCACCCGCTACCTGATCGGTAAATACCCGCGTTTGTCGTTTTCCATTTCTGCCACTACCCGTGCCCCCCGTGGCACTGAAAAAGACGGGGTAGAATATCATTTTCTGAGTGTGGATGATTTCAGAACGCGGATCGATGCCAACGAATTCATTGAATGGGAAATGGTTTACGAGGGCAAATACTATGGTACCCTCAAAAGTGAGCTGCAGCGGATCTGGAACGAAGGCAAAGTGCCGATGCTCGATATTGATGTGCAGGGCGCCATTCATGTACAACAACAGTTTGCAGAAAACTGCCTGTCTATTTTCATACAACCCCCATCGGTGGCCGAACTCAGGCGCAGACTGGAAGCCCGCGGCACCGAAACACCCGAAAGCCTGGAAACAAGGGTAAACAAAGCCAGTTATGAAATGTCGTTCAACCATCATTTTACCAAAACCATCCTGAACGAGGACCTGAACAAAGCCTGCGCCGAAACCGAACAGGTGATCAAAGATTTCTTAGGTTGGTAAGCTGGTTTTGCTGAAATTGAGTATCTAACTATTTGCGTATGTCATTTCAGAACAGAACCGTATTTATTACCGGTGCCAGCAGAGGTATCGGTAAAGCCATGGCCCTGCGTTTGGCCAAAGAAGGTGCCAATATTGTTATTGCTGCCAAAAGTGTAGAAGAAGATCCCCGTTTGGGCGGTACTATTTTTTCTGCTGCGCAGGAAGTAGAAGCAGCTGGCGGAAAAGCATTAGCGGTACAGGTAGATATCCGGCACGAAGAGCAGGTACAGACAGCCGTTCAGCAGGCGGTAGACCGTTTTGGCGGGATTGATGTACTCATCAACAATGCTTCCGCCATCCAGCTCACACCCACTGAGCAAACCGAGACCAAACGTTTTGATCTGATGCAGAGCATCAATGTGCGTGGTACTTTTCTGATGGGTAAGTATTGCATCCCGCACCTGCGCAAAGGCAATAATCCGCATATCATTACTTTATCGCCTCCCATTAATCTCAATCCCAAATGGCTGGGCGGACATATTGCCTACACCATCACCAAATACAGTATGAGTATGCTGGCATTGGGCTGGGCAGCTGAACTGAAAGATACCGGCGTTGCTTCCAATGCATTATGGCCCAGAACCACGATCGATACGGCCGCAGTAAGAAATTTATTAGGGGGCGAAGCATTGGCCAAAATGAGCCGCACACCGGATATTATTGCCGATGCCGTGTATTATATCCTTCGCAAACCCGCTGCCCAGTGTACCGGCAACACGTTTATCGATGAGGAAGTAATGGCTGCTGAAGGTATTACCGACCTCAGCCATTATTCCGTGGTACCCGGCGCAGAACTCTACCGCGACCTCTTTGTTTAATTATTGAAAATACCCCGCATGAAAAAATTATTACTGACTGCCACTGTATGTGCAGCTGCCTTTGTATTGTATGCCCAGACAGCCGGTACCGCTTCTTTGAAAGCGGATGTCATCAGAAATATAGACGTCAAATACGAGGACTATAAAAAGATCGCTTTACAGATCTGGAACTTTGCCGAAGTGGGGTATAAAGAACAGAAAAGTTCTGCCCTGTTGCAACAAACCTTACAAAACAATGGTTTCAGTATAGAAGCCGGTGTAGCGGGCATGCCCACTTCTTTTGTGGCCAGTTATGGTAATGGAAAACCGGTGATCGCCATTCTGGCTGAGTATGATGCGCTGCCAGGTTTATCGCAGGAAGCTGTAGCCGGCAGACAACCTGTGAAGGGAGTGGATGCGGGTCATGGTTGTGGTCATAATCTTTTTGGCACCGCTTCTGCCGCAGCGGGTATTGAAATTAAAAAACTGATCGAAGCAAAAAAAATCAGTGGTACTATACGGGTATATGGCTGCCCGGCCGAAGAAGGTGGCAGCGGTAAAGTATATATGGTGCGTGCCGGTTTATTCAATGATGTGGATGTGGCTGTGCATTGGCATCCTTCCGATATCAATGCGGTTACTATGACCAGTGCATTGGCCAATACTTCCGGTAAGTTTCGCTTCTATGGTCTCTCGGCCCATGCATCCATGGCACCTGAAAAAGGACGTTCCGCACTGGATGGTGTGGAAGCAATGGATCATATGGCCAATATGATGCGCGAGCACGTGCCACAGGAAACCCGGATCCACTATGTAATTACCCAGGGAGGAAAAGCACCGAATGTGGTGCCTGATTTTGCAGAAGTATTTTACTATGTACGCCATCCCAAAAGAGAATGGGTGGTAAACGTGTTTGACCGCCTGGTAAAAACCGCCAAAGGTGCCGCCATGGGTACAGATACCCGGGTAGAATACGAGATCATTGGCGGAACACATGACCTGCTCATCAACCGCACATTGGGCGAAGCCATGCAGCAGAACCTGCAGCAGGTAGGTGGTGTAACCTATACACCCGCCGAGATCGAGTTTGGGAAAAAAATACAATCCTCTTTTTCATATCAGCCACCTGCCATTGAAAAAGCAGCTAGCGTAAATCCTTTACAGGCTTTCATTAATGCCGGTGGTGGCTCTACCGATGTGGGCGATGTAAGTTATGCCGTACCCACTGTTGGCCTGGAAGCAGCCACCTGGATTCCCGGAACAGCGGCACATAGCTGGCAGGCCGTAGCCTGCAACGGAACCGAAATAGGCACCAAGGGCATGATGGTAGCCGCCAAAACCATGGCCCTCACCGCCATCGATCTGTTTACAGATGCCAGCCTCATTAATAAGGCAAAAGAAGAGTTTAAACAGGCAAAAGGAGATTACCAGTATAAAGCCTTGCTCGGAGACAGAAAGCCGGCTTTGAATTACAGGGACTGATGGGGTGAATGGGCAATGGTCAATGGTGAGTAGTGAGTTGTTAGCAGGTAGTTTATCTTGCGGAGCAACCACTGCTCTCCCGACTCCCGACTCCCGACTCCCGACTCCCGACTCCCGACTCCCGACTCCCGACTCCCGACTCACTATCTCTTCTCTACCACTCTCCTGTAAACATTCATATCAATCGCCTTCTCACTCTTGGCAATAATCACCGTGGCAATGGTATTGCCGATCATATTGGTCAGGGCCCTTCCTTCGCTCATAAAACGGTCTACACCGATCAGCAGGGCAAGGCCTTCGAGGGGAATCACTTTCAGGATGGTGAGAGTAGAAGTAAGCACAATAAATCCACTGCCCGTTACCCCGGCAGCTCCTTTACTGGTTACCAGCAGCACACCGATAATGGTTAACTGCTGAGCCAATGTGAGGTTGATATCAAATACCTGTGCCAGAAAAATAGTGGCCATACTGAGATAGATGGTAGTGCCATCCAGGTTAAAACTATAACCGGTGGGAATGATCAAACCCACTACTGATCTTTCGCAGCCTGCCGCTTCCAGTTTTTCCATCAGGTTGGGTAAAACCGCTTCGCTGCTGCTGGCACCGAGTACAATGAGTAACTCTTCTTTTATGTATACCAGTAATTTCCACACGCTGAACCCATAATAGCGGCCTATGAGATTCAGTACCACAAAAATGAACAGGAACGAAGTGATATAATAAGACAATAACAGGTTACCCAATAATACCAGGCTCCCGAATCCGAATTTGCCGATGGTGTAAGCCATACCGCCAAAAGCGCCTATCGGACTAAACTTCATCACAATATGGATCACGTTAAAGAAGGCTTTGTTCAGATTCTCGAATACAGAGATCAGCCTGGCACCACCGGTTCCCATTTTGGTAATGGCCACACTGAAGAGTACGCCAAAGAACAATACCTGTAACAGATCGCCCTTGGCAAAAGAATCCACTATATTGGTGGGAATGATATGCGAAAAAAACTCGCCCCAGTTCATGTCTTTGGCGGCAGAAGTATACCTGTCGAGATTTTCTTTGGGAAGATGGTTGGTAGCAATGCCCACCCCCGGCTTTAGCACATTGGCCACCACTAAGCCGATAATAAGTGCAAAAGTCGTAACCACTTCAAAATACAGTAAACCCTTGCCTCCTACCCGTCCTACTTTTTTCAGATTACCGGCCCCGGCAATGCCCAATACGATGGTGAGGAAGATGACCGGCGTGATCACCATCTTAATCATATTGATAAAAGATTCGCTGATCAGTTTGGCCGTTGGCGCAAAAGAAGGGAACAACCAACCCGTTACCACCCCCAAAACAATTCCGATAATGACCTGTACATAAAGAACCTTGAGATATTTCATGGAAGAAGGGGGTTTTGGTACAGCAATCTACAAAACCCAACCCAAAATTGCGCATAGAGGAAGTACCACAAATAAAAATGCCGCCGGTAAACAGATTATCACCTCAATTGCAGAGATAGTTGTTTATCGGCGGCTTACACAGATCTATGAATCCATCTTCTCCGGACGCATCTGCGGAAACAGCAGTACATCCTGGATAGATACCTGATTCAACATCATCATACATAACCTGTCGATCCCGATACCGATACCGGAAGTAGGTGGCATACCATATTCCAGCGCGCGCAGGAAGTCGTGATCAATAAACATGGCTTCATCATCTCCCCGCTCCATCAGTTTGGCCTGTTCCTCAAAACGTTCGCGCTGGTCAATCGGATCGTTCAGTTCAGTATACGCATTGGCGATCTCTTTCCCGTTCACCATCAGTTCAAAACGCTCTACTACCCCTTCTTTACTGCGGTGTTTTTTGGTGAGCGGACTCATCTCTACCGGGTAATCAATGATAAACGTGGGTTGGATATAGGTATGTTCACTGGTAGCACCAAAAATCTCATCAATCAGTTTACCCTTACCAATATTACCTGGCACATCTATTTTCAGTTGTTTACACACATCGCGCAGGCCGGCTTCCTCCATACCGTTCACGTCGATCCCTGTATTCTCTTTAATGGCATCGTGGATACTGATGCGTTTAAAGGGGGCTTTGAAATTGATGATCTTATCGCCCAAAGGCACATCCGTGGTTCCATGCAGGGCTATGGCGATCTTTTCGAACAGCTGCTCCGTGGTTTCCATCATCCAGAAATAATCTTTGTAAGCCGTGTACCACTCCAGCACGGTAAATTCAGGGTTATGCGTTCTGTCCATCCCCTCGTTCCGGAAATTACGGCTGAACTCATATACCCAGTCAAAACCACCTACAATCAGTCTTTTCAGGTACAGTTCATTGGCGATACGCATATAAAAAGGAACATCGAGTGCATTGTGGTGCGTAATAAACGGACGGGCTGCTGCACCACCGGGAATGGCCTGCAAAACAGGTGTATCCACTTCCAGTGCTCCCTGGCTGTTCAGAAAATCACGGATGGTATTGATGAGTTTGGTACGTTTTACAAAAGTTTCTTTCACATCGGGGTTGATGATCAGATCGGCATAACGCTGGCGATAACGGAATTCCGGATCGGTCACAGCATCAAATACATTGCCTTCCTCATCCCTTTTGATCACCGGTAAGGGCTTCAATGATTTGGTTAACAGGGTCAGTGTTTGTGCATGTATCGAGGTTTCGCCTGTTTTGGTGATAAAGGCATAACCGGTAACACCGATGATATCTCCCAGATCAAGGCCATGTTTTACCACTGTATCCCAGAAGGTTTTGTCTTCTCCCGGACAGAGATCATCCCTTTTCACATACAGCTGAATAATGCCTTTGCTGTCCTGGATTTTGATAAAGAACACTTTACCCTTATCATTGATACTCATGATACGGCCCGCTACGCAAACAGCAGCAAACTGCTCTTTGGTTTCTTCGGTGTAGTTATCCTTGATATCGGTCGAAAAATGACTTACGGGGTACAGGGGAGCCGGGAAGGGATCGATACCCGCTTCCTGCAGCTTTGCCAGTTTCTCACGGCGGATCAGTTCCTGCTCAGACAAATGTGTTTGACTCATACAATTTTTTTGGAAGCAGCAAAGATACGGGCGGAGCGGAGAATTTGAACAGACGAACAGATGAACAAGGAACAGACGAACAGAAGAATGTCGAATATGGAACGGACGAAGGCCGGATATTCAGGGGAAACCGGATATTTCACTTCATCAGTTCCTTGTTCATCTGTTCGTCTGTTCCTCTGTTCGGCCCCGATACACATCCGGATCATGCACTTGCATAAACCTGGACACCTGTTCTTCCGGTATCGGTTTCCAGCCAAACTGGGCATAGAGTCCGTGTGCGTCTTTTGTGCCCAGCAGCCAGCGCCGCAATCCCTGCACTTCGGGATAGGCATGGATATAAGCCATGAGTTGTTTGGATACCCCCTTACCGCGGTGGGCGGGCAGGATAAACACATCTGCGAGATAGGCAAATGTGGCCCTGTCGGTTACGAGACGGGCAAAACCTGCCTGTTGATTCTGGTGATATACACCAAAACAGAGTGAATGGCGGATGGACCGTTCCACCACTTCCAGCGGAATGTTTTGGGCCCAGTAGGATTCCCGGGAAAGGTAACGGTGAATCAGTGGCAGGTCCAGTTTTGCCGGATCGGTACTGATCAGGTAAGTATTATCGGCGGGGGTCAGGTTTGTTTCCATGAAACAGTTGTTGGTAAACAGTAGATTGATTCAGTTCGATCATGTCTCCCGGTTGCATACTATCCAGCGATAGTTGTTCTATCCGGTAGCGGATCAAACGCAAAGTAGGAAATCCCACTTTAGCGGTCATCTTTCTCACC
>SCVK01000302.1 GCA_004297075.1 Chitinophagaceae bacterium | reverse complement strand
AAGTGAAATGATCCTGTTCAACCTCGATATCAACCAGATCTGCGCCAGCGGCGGCAGTGCCTGCACCAGCGGTGCCGATCAGGGTTCGCATGTGATCCGTGCCATCAATAATAATCCCAATCAGGTAACCGTTCGTTTTTCTTTCAGTAAACACAATACCAAAGAAGAGATAGACCTGGTAGTGGATAAACTGAAAGAGCTGATCTAAGCCTGTCATTTTCAGAGGATTTACCTTAACATAATATAATCAGCCCGGTGCAGGATACTGCTCCATACAGCAGTGAGTTATGGGCTACCGTCCTTTTTTCTGCGATACACATCCATAACAAAATATCCCTATCTGTTTTGGCGTTATAGCGTATTAAGTCAAAAACTGTACTCTATGACCCTTAAATACGCCTGTGTAGTAGTAGCCTGTCTGTTCTGCCTAGCAGGTTTTGCGCAAAAAAGCGGGCCCTTCGGCACAAAGGGTGCCCACCAGACTTTTTTTGTAGAAGCAGGTGGTCCGGGTATCCTGAGTATTAACTACGACCAGCGTTTTCAGGGCGACCAGGGCCTGGGCATCCGTGCCGGTGTGGGAGGGTATGGTTTCTTAAAGAAAGGCGTATTCACCATCCCACTGGGATTGAATTACCTGACTGGATCGGGAGATCATTTTGCAGAACTGGGCGCAGGTGTCACTATTGCGTCTTCATCGGTGGGTAATACCTATTTCGATAATCCGGGAACCACCACAGCGGGTTTTATCAATTTCGGCTATCGCTACCAGCCCCAGAAAAAAAATCTAAGTTTCCGGGCATTCATATCCCCTTTATTTACGGCCGCCGGCACCATCCCGTTTTATGGCGGAGGATCGGTAGGGATTAAATTCTAGAGAACGGTAGGGAACAGACGAACAAGGAACAAGGAACAAGGAACCGACGAACAGATGATCGGACAATGAGTATTCTTCAATTCCCTTCGACATTCGATATTTCCCGCCCGGCGGGATTCGGTGTTCGATATTCTTTGTTCCTGGTTTTCGGTTCTATGTTTTTTTGAACTCCGTTCATCTGTTCCTTGCTCATCTGTTCTTCTGTTCATCTGTTCCTCACCTGTAATCTCCCTCATCAAACTCATCCCCTTCTTCATCCAGGTTAAAACTGCCCAGGTTCATCATACTGCCCATCAGGTCCTTGAATTCGATTTTTCCATCGATCACTTTTTTGCTGATCATGGAATAAGCAGCAAGGCCGTGTAATACAAATTCCATCAGCAGCGCATTTTCTTTTTCATTGGCGTGCGGGAAATGTTTTTTGACAAACCCAAACAGTCCGTCCACTTTATAGAGATGGGCGATCTTGTCTTCATCTTTCATATCCAGCAGGAGGTCCAGGTGGTTGCCTGCATCAAACCAGCGTGTAATGGATTTGTAGGGATTTTCGGGTTCTTTTTCCTCAACCGATTTTTTTCCGGTGCTCCGTTTCTTTTTCGCCTGTTCGGGATTAGGAAAATATTGTACAAACTGTGTACGGATGGATTTATCGAGCAGGTTGACGGCAACCTGGTAAGGTCCTTCCTGTTCTCCTTCATACACCAGCTCAATCTTACCGGTAATAGAAGGAATGATCCCGGAAAGATCGCTGATCCAGACCTGGGTTTTTGCTTCTCCATGTATGATGGCCCTTCGCTCAGCACTGCTCACCGCATTTTCATAGGCAGCAATGGTTAAACGGGCACTTACACCGCTTTTCTTATCTACATATTCATTGGATCTTGCTTCAAATGCCACCTGCTCTATCAAACGTTTAATGAGGTCGCTGACCACTACCCTGTCTTTCTGTGCTCCCAGAATATTGGCTTCCTGTTCTGTAATGGCAAGCGCCGTTTCAATGTCTTTGGGATAGTGTGTGAGGATCTGGCTTTCGATCCGATCCTTCAGTGGTGTTACAATACTGCCGCGATTGGTATAATCTTCTGGGTTAGCAGTGAACACGAATAAAATATCCAGCGGCATACGCAGTTTAAACCCGCGGATCTGGATGTCTCCTTCCTGCAGAATATTAAATAACGCCACCTGGATCCGCGCCTGCAGATCGGGCAACTCATTGATCACGAAAATGCCGCGGTTGCTGCGGGGTATGATACCATAATGGATCACTTTCTCATCCGCAAAACTAAGTTTTAAATTGGCCGCTTTAATGGGATCGATATCACCGATCAGGTCTGCCACACTTACATCCGGCGTAGCCAGCTTCTCTCCATAACGTTCGCTTCTGTGGATCCATTGTACCGGTGTATCATCGCCATGTTCCGCAATCAGGTCTTTGGCAAATTTACTCATGGGCTGCAGCGGATCATCGTTCACTTCACTACCAGCCACAATGGGTATGTATTCATCCAGCAAATCCACCATCTGGCGCGCCATACGCGTCTTTGCCTGTCCGCGTAATCCCAGGAACAGGATATTATGCCGGCTCAGCAAAGCCCGCTCCGTATCCGGTATCACCGTATCCTCATACCCCATGATCCCTTCAAACGGATTTTCCCTGTTACGGATGCTCTTTACCAGGTTATCCCTGATCTCTTCTTTCACCGACCTCGGCTGGTACTTGCTTTTCTGTAACTGGCCAAGGGTTTTTATTTTTTTGATGTCCATAGTGCTGTTTCTGTGAGGCTTGAATCGTGAGTCGTCAGTAGTGAGTGGTGAGTGTTATCTTTACTTTTAATTTTTAATTCTTAATTCTTAATTTCCTAATACACCGTCTTCCTTTTCCCGCTCTCAAAATCTTTAAATATAAACGCACCCAATTTATCCAGCGATGCGAAAAAGGCTTTCCCGTTATTGGTTTCTGTAAATTCCTGTACAAATTTCTGCAGGTAAGGATCGGAAGCGATCATGAATGTGGTGATCGGGATCTTCAGTTTTTTACACTGTGCCGCCAGGTTAATACAACGGTTCACTACTTTTCTATCCAGTCCGAAACTGTTTTTGTAATACCGGCCACCGATCTTTAAACAGGTGGGTTTCCCGTCTGTGATCATAAAGATCTGTTTGTTGGGATTTTTTCTTCTGCGTAGCAGGTCCATTGCCAGTTCCAGGCCCGCCACGGTATTGGTATGATATGGCCCCACCTGCAGGTAAGGCAGATCTTTGATCTCGATACTCCAGGCATCGTTACCAAAAACCACAATATCCAATGTGTCTTTCGGGTATTTGGTGGTGATGAGTTCACTTAATGCCATCGCCACTTTTTTGGCTGGCGTGATCCTGTCTTCCCCGTACAATATCATCGAATGCGAAATATCGATCATCAATACGGTAGAAGTCTGTGTTTTAAAATCACTCTCCCTGATCTGCAGATCATCTTCCCGCATCGAAAAACTATCGATCCCATGATTGATCTGTGCATTGCGGATGCTCTCCGTAAAATCGATCTGCTCCAGCATATCGCCAAACTGAAAAGGACGGGTGTCCGGGTTCTGTTCATCGCCCTGGCCGGGTTTAAAGGTCTGGTGATTGCCCTGTTTGGTTTTCTTCAGTTTACCAAAAATCTCTTCCAGGCTTTTCTTGCGGATGGTCTGTTCCGATTTACCGGTGATCTTGAAACTGCCGTCCTGCGGGTTCTCCTGCAGGTAACCGTTCTGTTTCAGATCATCTATGAAATCACCCATCCCGTATTCGTCGTTGGTGAGCTGGTATTTCCGGTCTAGCTGGTTCAGCCAGTCCAATGCCTCTGACGCGTCACCGTTTGTATAAGACAGTAACTGCATAAAAAGATCGAGCAGCTGTTCAAACCGGCTCTTATCATTTTCATGAGGATTAAAATGTACAAAACGGTGTCCGCGCATAGCTGTAAACGACAAAAAAGAGTTCTACAATATTAACGAAGATGCCGGGTATTGGTTTGCGGAATAAGAAATAAATACCCCGCCGGGCGGCTTCCCGTGAATCCTTTAACAAAAACAGCCCGGACATGCCGGGCTGTTTGTAATATATCTGACAGAACCTTATTTGCGGGTAGTGTCTTTGGCAGCAGAATCTCTTGGTGCCATTAATTTACCAGGGATCTGGATCCTGGGGTTGTAAACGCTTTGCAGCTGGTCAAGGCCCTGCAGGTAGTTTTCTGCCATTCTTTTTTCATCTGCCATATTCTCGGCACGTTGTGAACCCAACGAATTGTAGTAACGCACCTGCTGTTGCAGGTCTTTCTTTACAGAAGCCGCAACCTTATTGGCCAGTGTGGTATCCTCTGCCATATAACAGGCCTGCAGAAACAGCAGTGAGTTACGATTGTGCTGGTTACCGCGGCTGGTCATGCCGTAATCAAAATTTCCGGCCCTCTCCAGCATTGTATCTGCTTTCTCCAATACTTTGCGGGCTTCTTCTTTGCGGTTCTTGGCAGCCAGGTCCATGGCCAGTTCTGTATAAGCGGTACGGATAGAGTTCAGGTGGCGGCGGTTCTCTTCATCAAAGTACACCCCTTTTACATTCGCACTGCCAAACGCAAATTTATTCATGGCTTTGTCCAGCATCCAGTCTGTATTTACGCGACTGTTCTCTACCGGAACCAGGCGGAACGATAAACCATCCCGGCGGATATACTGGTCAAAACCCAGATCTGCAGAAGGACTCGTAAAGTAGATCGGACGCTGCCATTTATTGGCGGCGATGATATTCAGCAATGCCAGGTCGTTCTTCACCAACGCGCCTTTGGGAATTTCAAAACGGAGTTCACTTACCACACTGTCTGTTGCATTCACGGTTCCGTTTTTCAGCACCAGGGCTTTATCAACCGGCACGGATAATTTTTTCACCGGATAGGTATTCAGCGCTTCTCCATTACCCCTGTCGTCCATCTTGGACGGATCATCGCTACCTACATAATTCTTCATCATATCATACAGGTCGTAGAATGCGTTTTCGGGGATGCCGGCTTGCGGGCGATATAAAATATAATCCCGTTTACCGCCTTCGATCTGTTCGGGTGTCCAGATCACATCTATCGGATCGCTCTCGTTCACTTTGTAACGGAGCTGGTTAATGTACCAGTCAATACCCAATAAACTGAAGTTGATCACACGCACATCTCTGCGGATACCTTCTACTTCCTGGGCATACCACAAAGGATAGGTATCGTTATCACCGTAGGTGAACAGGATGGCATTTGGTGCACAACTTTCGAGGTAATCTTTAGCAAGGTCGCGTGGCAATTCTTTTTTACTGCGGTCATGGTCGTCCCACTCCTGCTGTGCCATCAATACCGGTACTGCCAGTAAACAGATAGCCGTAGCAACAGAAGCTGCGGCAGCCTGCGAAAGGGCTTTGCCCAACCAGTCGCGTACTTTTAATACGCCCAAACCAATCCACACAGCAAACGCATAGAAACTTCCTACATACGCATAATCACGCTCACGCGGCTGGTAACCGGCCTGGTTCAGGTACAACACAATGGCCATACCGGTAAAGAAGAACAACAACAGGTTGATGGTTCCATCGTCTCCCCTTTTCTTGAACTGGTAAAACAAACCAATCAATCCAAGTATAAAAGGCAGCAGGAATAATTTGTTATGGGCTTTGTTATTTTTCAGGCTGTCTGGCAGGGTGCCCTGGTCGCCATACAGCATACTATCAATAAAAGAAATTCCGGTGATCCAGTTACCATCACGCACGTTACCGGCAAAGAGTCCCTGGTTATCATTTTGCTTACCTGAGAAGTTCCACATGAAATAGCGGAAATACATCCAGTAAGTCTGGTAACCTACAAAAAACTTCACATTATCGGCCTGTGTAGGTGCCCGTTCATATTTTCCTTCGCGGGTTTTATTGATCCCTAAATAATACGCATAGTAATCGGCATGGTTCTGGTCGTTGCTTGGATCCCAAACACGCGGGAATACCATTTTGTCTTCCGACGCATACACATATTTACGATCCTGACCCAGCTCAATATATTTATCATGCGATTTCTGGTAACGCATGCCGGTATTCTTGAGGTCAACCGGGTCTGCGGTAAATTTCTGTCCGTACAACAATGGAAAATCACCATACTGATCACGACCTAAATAGCCCACGAGACTATTAGGATTATCTACATTGTACATATCCACGGAAGGATTGGCATTACTGCGGATCATGGTGGTAACATAGGTACTGTACCCTACCAGCATAAAAGCAAAACACCAGATAGCGAGGCGCAGGTAAGCCCAGGCTTTTTTATCGGCCAGTTTCAATCCGTACCAGATCAGACCGGCCACCAGCACAAAAAAGAAAGTGAATCCGGAGAAGAAAGGCAGTCCGAAACTATTCACAAAATAACGATCGAAGGTACCCGCCAGTTTCACAGAATACTGGATCACACCTACCTGTACCACACCGGTAATGATGCAGCCGATGGCAAAAAAGATATAAACACCGCCGTAATAGGCTTTTTTATCCTTGCCCTGTTTTTCTACCAGGAACAGCAGACCAATAGCAGCGATCACTGCTACGATCATCAATCCGGCCAAGGTTCCATCCATGGGAACATTGTCGGTAGATTCTGCAGAGGCGCTGATCAACGCACCAATCACTGCCAGTACGCCGCCGATGGCTACCAAACGGAGGAACCATTTGCGGAGAACATCATATTTAAAAGTGTCTTTTCTGCGGAAATAATACACCATTACAATGGCGGGAATGGTTAAGAGGTTCAGCAAGTGAACACCGATAGATAATCCCATCAGGAAAAAGATAAACACGATCCAGCGGTCTGCACCGGGTTCATCGGCATGGTTCTCCCATTTCAGGATGGCCCAGAATACGATGGCGGTGAAGAAAGAGGACATGGCGTATACTTCACCTTCAACAGCGCTATACCAGAAAGAATCACTGAAAGTATAGGCAAGGGCTCCAACCACACCGGCACCCATGATAGACCAGGCCTGGGACATGGTAAGGGTATCGCTGGTGGAAACATTTACGATGCGTCTCGCAAAGTGGGTGATGGTCCAGAACAGGAAGAGGATGGTAAAACCACTGGCCAGGGCACTCATGATATTCACGGCTTTGGCGGCAGTCAGTGGGTTATCACCAAAAAGAACAATGAAGATCCGGCCCAGCATCACAAACAGCGGGGCTCCCGGAGGGTGTGGGATCTGTAATTTGAAACAGGAGCTTACAAACTCACCGCAATCCCAGAAACTTCCTCCGGCTTCGGTGGTCATAATGTAAACGGTACAGGCGATCAGGGCCACTACCCATCCAACAAGGTTGTTGATCTTCTTAAACTGCATTGGTTTTGGTTTTTTAAGACTGGCAAACATAACTTTTATATCGTAAATCGGGAAATGGATATGGGGGTTTCGTTTATTTTAAGAAAACGTTATAGAGGAAGTCTGGAGTTAGGAGTCTGGAGTTGGGAGTTGGACACACAGAACCCCAGACTCCTGACTCCTGACTCCAGACTCCTGACTCCAGACTCCTAACTCCAGACTATACTTCCTATCTTTGCCCCTTCTATGGAAAAAAAGCGAACCGTAGCCTTTCATACCCTGGGTTGTAAACTCAATTTTTCGGAAACTTCTACCCTTTCCCGTTTACTGGAAAGCGAAGGTTTTGAAAAACGTGATTTTGACGACCAGGCCGATGTATATGTGATCAATACCTGTTCGGTAACGGATAATGCGGATAAGGAATGCCGGCAGCTGGTTCGCCGGATCCAGCGGAAAACGCCGGAAAGTTTTGTGGTGATCACCGGTTGTTATGCCCAGCTCAAGCCCTCAGAAATCGCTTCCATACCCGGGGTTGACCTGGTACTGGGTGCTGCCGAAAAGTTCAATATTGCCCGCCATATCGGCGAGTTGGCCAAGGGCGATGCTGCCCGCATCTGCAGCTGCGATATTGAGGAAGTAAGCGGATTTAATGCCTCTTTCTCTCAAAACGACCGTACCCGCACCTTTTTAAAAGTGCAGGATGGTTGTGATTATAACTGTTCTTTCTGCACCATCCCCATGGCCCGGGGCAAAAGCCGGAGCGACAATGTGGCTAATGTAGTGGGGCATGCCGAAAAACTGGCGGCCGATGGGGTAAAAGAGATCGTACTCACCGGCGTAAACCTGGGCGATTTCGGGAAGGGACCGGATGGCGAGAATAAATATGAAGAAACCTTCTTCGACCTCGTAAAAGCGCTGGATCAGGTACCGGGAATTGAACGTTACCGTATTTCCTCCATCGAACCCAACCTGCTCACCAATGAGATCATCGAATATGTGGCCAACAGCGATAAATTCATGCCGCATTTTCATATACCCCTGCAAAGCGGTAGCAATGAGATCTTGAAGCTGATGAGGAGGCGTTATAAAAGAGAACTGTATGCCGAAAGAGTGGCCCTCATCAAAACCCTGATGCCGCATTGCGCCATCGGCGTGGATGTGATTGTAGGTTTTCCCGGCGAAACCGATCAGCAGTTTACCGAAACCTTCGATTTCCTGCACTCGCTCGACGTGTCTTACCTGCATGTATTCACCTACTCAGAACGGGATAACACCAAAGCACTGGAAATAAAACCTGTAGTGCCTGTTTCTGTGCGCAATGAACGTAATAAAACCCTGCGCAACCTCTCCTACATGAAGATGCAATACTTTACCAACCAGTTCACCGGCCAAACCCGCAAAGTTTTGTTTGAGGCTTTTGAGAAAAACGGCATGATGGAAGGGTACACAGATAATTATATCCGCATCAGTACACCGTATAGAAAAGAATGGGCGAACGAAGTGGTGAATTGGGAATTGTGAATGGTCAATAGGCAATAGTGAACCAGCACTTTCTCTGATGATCATTGTCATTCAGAAAGATGTGAGTGGTGAGTAGTCAGTAGTGAGTTAACACCATTTCACTCTCCATTCACCATTGACAATTGCCCATTCAGAAAAAGATATTAGTAGTAAGCCAACACAATGTTACACTCACTACTCACTACTCACTACTGACCACTCCCTAAATCGGCGATAAAAATTCTGCGGGAAACTCCACCACCATCACCTGTCCCAGGCTTTCGAGTTTTACATATACTTTTTTCTTGCCGCCGCGTAATACGGTTCCTTCGTTACCCATGAATACGCCATGGTTAACGGTTACCTGCATCTGTTCCTTAAATCCT
>SCVK01000301.1 GCA_004297075.1 Chitinophagaceae bacterium | reverse complement strand
GATTTTGCATTCTTCTTCAGAAAGCAGGATCCGAGGCTCAGACAGAAAGCGACTAATACAATCTTACTTAAATACCCTTTCATCGTATCAAACTGATTTTTATGACAGTGACAAATATAAGTTTTCCATCGGCAGTTGTGCCGATTTTGCAATTTTGTTACCAATAAAATTTACTTCGCTGGGTAAAATTGGTCAGATACTACAAAATTAAAAGTATGATTACTACAAGCGCGGGTTTCGAACGATGCATAGGGCGTGAAACCACTGTCATAAGGGCAAATTACTTCAAACTTTGTTACACTTTTGCTAAAAGGGCATCTATTGTGAAAAAAGGTGCCTGGCAGGCATAATTCTTACACAGATAAAAAGCCGTTTCAGCATCTTTACCCCAACCCTTCCCGGCTAATAACGGAAAAATGCCGGAATTAGTTTCTTCGGTCTGAAGTATTTTATTCGGTATAAACCGCTCCAAGACAGGACACAGAAAGGTATTTGCCTGCTGCCCGGTAATGGCAATTTCGAGCATTCCCTCGGTCATTAACTGTACCAACATGGCCCATACCCCAAAAGATCCGGGGTGTTTGGTAATGGCATTCCCCAGTGCTACGGCCAACCCTTCGCTCCTCTCCGCCCAGGCGGGCCGGTTAAAGACAATAGAAAGATAGAAAAGGTTATGCGCCATCACGGCGTTACCGCTGGGAACGGCCCCATCGTATACTTCTTTCTTTCTTACAATCACATCCTGCTGTTGCTGGTGGGTATAAAAGTAAAAGCCGGTATCGGGTTCTTCAAAATGGGTGATCACCCATTCGGTAAGATCTCGGGCTTTCAGCAGGTATTCGCCCTGGCCGGTCATTTCCTGCAAATGGATATAGGCTTGTACCAGGTAGGCATAATCATCCAGGAAAGCCGGGATACGGGCCTGCCCATTTTTGTACGTATGAAACCAGTTGCCCTCTTTACCCGCCAGCCGGGTTTCGAGAAATGCCATGCTGGTGCGGGCTCTATCGCGGTAGGCTTCTTCTCCCAATGCTGCATAGGCTTTGGCATAAGCAGTGATCATCAACGCATTCCAGCCCAGTAAGATCTTATCATCGAGCTGCGGACGGATCCGTGTACTGCGTTCATGCAGCAAAAGGGTACGGCATTGGGCCAGTTTTGTTTCCAGCGCCTCTGTTGTCATCCCTTTTTCTTCCGCAATGTACCCAAAAGGTCTTGTGACCCGGAGAATATTGGTATGTTCCCAATTCCCTTTTTCCGAAACATCGTAACAGGCTGCAAACATAGCCGCATCTTCTCCCAGCACCCGGTTTATCTCTTCCAGCGACCATACATAAAATTTACCCTCTACTCCTTCGCTATCCGCATCCAGCGCACTATAAAAACCGCCCTCCTGATCCAGCATCTCCCTTTCTATGAAAGCCAGGGTTTTCTGTATGGCGCGGGCATACTGTGGCAGGTGGGTTATCTGCCAGGCCTCAGACAACACATTGATCAGCAGGGCATTATCGTATAACATTTTTTCAAAATGGGGAGCCAGCCATTCATTATCCGTACTATAACGGGCAAAACCGCCCCCCAGCTGGTCATAAATACCGCCATCGATCATTTTATCAAGGCTCAGCAAAGCCTGATTCAGCGATGTTTCGTCTTGGGTGAAATGATAGTGCCGTAGCAGGTATTGTATCGAAAAAGTTTGCGGGAACTTGGGCGCTTTCCCAAAGCCACCCCATTCCGTATCTGCATTGGCCAGCAGGTTACCGGCAATGGTCTGTAATTGTTCTTTGGTAAACAGGGCACCCGCTGCCCCGGGTTGTTGTACCCCAAAACCATTGGCCGAAAGCAGGTGCGCGGTCAGGTTTTCTGCTTGTGCCAAGATCTCTTCTCTCCTTTCCCGGTACCCCTTGTGTACCGCTTCCAGGATCTCTTTCCAGC
This sequence comes from Chitinophagaceae bacterium, assembly GCA_004297075.1. Taxonomy (GTDB): domain Bacteria; phylum Bacteroidota; class Bacteroidia; order Chitinophagales; family Chitinophagaceae; genus Sediminibacterium. The sequence continues at coordinate 1,505 of SCVK01000301.1, read as the reverse complement.
TGGCCCGGTTATAGGCCCGTTGTGGCGGAAAATAAGTACCGCCGTAAAAAGGTTTGCTATCCGGTGTAAGAAACACATTGAGGGGCCAGCCACCGCTACCCGTCATGGCCTGTACCGCATCCATGTAAATATGGTCCAGGTCGGGACGCTCTTCGCGATCTATTTTGATATTGATGAAGTGATCGTTCATAATGGCAGCCGTGGCAACGTCTTCAAAACTTTCCCTTTCCATCACATGACACCAATGGCAGGCGGCATAACCGATGCTGACCAGGATGGGTTTGTCTTCGGCCCTCGCTCTGGTCAAAGCTTCCTCTCCCCAGGGGTACCAGTTTACCGGGTTATGGGCATGCTGCAGCAGGTAAGGGCTGGTTTCGTTGATCAGCTGGTTGGTATGGGACATCGTTAGGTTAGGTTATCGGTTGGTTAATCAATGGGTTCTGGGTTCCTTGCTATAGGTTCCTTGTTACAGGTTTCAGGTTCGATATTACCCGCCATGGCGGGATTGGGCGTTTGATATTCTTTGTTCGTTATTCGATATTCGCCCGCTCCCTTCGCAGGGCTATATTACAAAATAAACAGCCTCCCGGTTGAGGAGGCTGCTGTATTTGATAGAAATTAGTTATTTCTTTACCGGAGTAGCAGTGCTTTGCAGGTACTGGTCAAGTGCAGCCACCATACTGGGTTTCTGGGGAGATGGCACTTTGATCTCCAGTTTCAGGCCGGCATCTTCCACGGCTTTGGAAGTATTGTTTCCAAAAGCCCCTATCACCGTATTATTCTGTTTGAAACCGGGGAAATTATCGAAGAGACTTTTTACGCCGCTGGGAGTAAAAAAGCAGATCACGTCATAATCGCAGGCGCTGAGTACGTCTTTGATATCGCTGCTGATGGTCCGGTACATGAATCCGAGCTGGTATTCGCATTTATTGGTTTTGAGCCAGTTCACGATCTCATTATCCTGCTGGTTCTCGCTGCACACGTAGAGGAATTTCTCATTCTCTTTGTGTTTATTGATCACATCGAACATGCTCTTATTGGTACCATCGGCGCCATAGAACACTTTGCGCTTGCGGTAGAGGATGAATTTCTGGAGGTACAATGCCACTGCCTCGGTGATACAGAAATACTTGGTATCCTGCCCGATGGTCACTTTCATTTCTTCGCACATCCTGAAAAAATGATCGATGGCGTTACGGCTGGTGAACATGACGGCCGTATAGTACATGATATCGATCTTCTGTTTGCGGAACTCCCTGGCAGGTATCCCCTCCAATTTAATGAATGGATGAAAGCACAACTCAACATTGTATTTTCTTTCCAGATCAAAGTAAGGGGATTTATCACTCTCCGGTCGGGGTTGAGAAATCAGAATTTTTTTGGTAACCTTGACTTTACCTGAATTTTTTGACCCGTTCTTTAGCATGCGTCTTGTCTGAGATTGAGCAAAATTAAAGACTTCCGTTAAAATAATTCATCAATACCTTACATATCAATGCCAGCGG